>CAVDFY010000038.1:3500-6745 GCA_963607925.1 bacterium | reverse complement strand
GTGTATGAAAATGATTATGTTAAATGTTTTTTAGATGTTAATCCTATTAGTATGGGACATGTATTAATTATTCCAAAGAAACATTTTAAAGATGCTTATGATATTACTATTGAATATATAAGTGAAATTCATAAAGCTAGTAAAATAATATTAGAACTTTTAGATTCTAAACTTAAACCTAACGGATATAGACTTGTTCAAAATAATGGAAACTTACAAGAAGTAAAACATTATCACTTACATATTATTCCTAATTATATTTCTAAAAAAGATAATAAAAGTGTAGAAGAAATATTTAATATTTTAATGAATAAGTAATTGTTTAAAAATTAGTAATATTTATTATATTGTATTTATAAAAAAATTTTATAATGTATAATTATTTTATAAAAAGGATGTGTATTTAAATGTTAGAATCAATGAATAAGAAGACCATTGTGATAATAGGTTCTTCGATTATAGGCTTAATTGTATTTTTACTTATAGTAGTATGGTTAATATCTGTTATTAAGCCTCATTATTATACTTATGAAGAGTTTGAAACTAAAGTAAGTGAAGCAGCTAAAAGTTATTATAAAAATAATCCTACTGCATTGCCTAGTACTGATGGTGAATATAACATGAGTTATAATACTTTAGTTGAGGGTGAATATGTTAAACCATTAAATGAAATGCTTAAAGATGGAGATAATTGTACTGTTCAAATACTTGTAACAAAGTATTCTGATAATTATTCTTATATACCTTACTTAAGCTGCCCAGGAAGTTATGAAACTAAAGAGTTATATAAAGTTATTAGTGAAAATAATCCTGTTGTAGAACATGGTTCTGGATTATATTCTGATGGTAATGGTGGATATTATTTTAGAGGTGAAGTAACAAACAATTATGTTCAACTAGGAACATATGGTGAAACAAAAAAAGATCAAACTCCTTACCTATGGCAAATATTAGGTATTGAAAGCGATGGAAGCGTAAAAATAAGAAGTACAGTAGGTACAACAAAAAGATATGCTTGGGACGATAGATATAATGAAGAAAAACATTCTAGTTATGGATATAATGATTTTGAGTTAAGTAGACTTAAAGAAGCGTTAATCTCACTTGCTAGTGGTGATGAAATATTGAGTGATACTTATAAAAATAAATTAGTTGCTAAAGAACTATGTATTGGAAAAAGAAAAGCTGATGATACTACTAAAGATGGTTCAACTGAATGTTCTGTAAAATCTGAAACAAAATATTTATTTAGTGCTTTAACTCCATATGAAGTTATGAGAATAAGTTTAGATGATAATTGTAAAGTTGCTAATAGTTTATCTTGTGCTAATTACAATTTCTTATCAACAAAATTAAATACAGTTGAATGGTCTATTACTGGTCTTGATGGAACTACTGATTCTGCTTTCTATATTAAAAATGGTTCTTTAACTGCTTCTAAAAATAATACTCAAAGAAAATTATTTGTAGTTGCATATATCAATAAAAGAACATTTTATAAATCAGGAACAGGAACTTCATCTGATCCATATATAATTAGATAAATTAAAAATACTATTGAAATTCAATAGTATTTTTTTGTGCTTGTAATTGTTTTTCTTTTAGAATTTCTGATGGTTCTATAAACCATTCTGTACCTATATGAGCATTATTAGAATCAGGTGTTGGATCTGGTTTATCTATTTTTACAAATACAGGAATATTAAATGCATTTCCAAAGCATAATGCTACTCCAGGTCTTAGTGCTTTTAATTTTTCTATATCTTCTTCAGCAATACTATGAGTCATACTTTTAATTATTTTTAAATCCTCTGGATGGAACATACGAAGAACTATATAATTAGAGCATTGACTTAATGCTGTGTTAGAAAGTTCACTTGGTCTTTGTGTAATAAGTCCTAGTACAACGCCATATTTTCTTCCTTCTTTTGTTATTCTATCAAAAATATTATAACCTATATTTCTAACATCATCATCATTTTGTACGTATCTATGTGCTTCTTCTAAAATTATTTGCAATGGGAAACCACCACGAGATTCTAGAGATATAGCATAATCTAAGAAAAGTTTTGAATAAATTTTTGTAAGAGTTTTAGCAAATCTTTCATCTACATAGTTTAAATTGAAGTTTACTATTTGAGCTTTTTCTCCTCTTCTTGTTGTAAATAAATCTCTTATATATGTTTCTTTTGGGATATATTCATCAATTTCAAAATATCTTCCATAATCACTATTAATTATTGCATCTAATCTTACTTTTAAGATATTATTCATATCATATACTTTATCACTTTTTAATACGCCTTCACTTATCAAAGCAAATTCAAAAGCATTGTATAAATCTTTTAAGGTGTATTTTTGTGGTTTCATTGAATTTTCTAGTTTTAATTCAGTATCTGTAAATTTATCTAAGTATTCCATTACTAGTTGAATTGTATTAATTTTACCAGTTTGATCAACGTTTAAGCATTGTCTTAATGTTCTTATATAACCTGGTTGTACTATTTTACTTTCTAAATTTATGTCTTTAGTATGGAATGTAGATAGTACAGCAATTACTTGATCTCTTATTTGAGTTGATTCTTTTCCACCTGTTAGAATATCTAATATGGCTTTAGCAATTATATTATTTTTGTGTGCTATTACTTTATCTTCATCTTCTGTAAATAAATAAACTAATTTTAAAGCCTTTTCTATTATTGGTATTTGTGAAGGAGTATCAACATTTAAAAGTAATGCCAAATCATCAACTTCTAAATAATATGGTGGTATTTTAACTATATCTAAATTTACTGTATCTCTTACATCTGTTGTAATATGTTTGCATCTACAGTACTTTGTTTGGTTAATTCTATCTAGTGCTGGTTTATATTCACCATATACATCAAATAATACTATATTAGAATTTATTGGAACATATTTTTGTCTATAATATAAATTTTGAAATAATCTAGCGACACTACAACTCTTTCCGCTTCCTGTATTTCCAATTATTGCGAAATGATTTGAGAAGAAGTTGTCTATGTTTGCTGAAACATTAAAACCATCATATATTAATGATTTACCAACGTATAAATCAGTTTTAGTATCAACATCTTGTTTACCAACCAAAGCTATTACTTCTTCTGAATTAATTATTCTTATCTTTGAATCATGGCTAGGTTTATGAACTATACCACTATTAAATACATTATTAATAAATTCTCCAACCATGATACATTCTATTTCTTCACGAGTAATAGATG
>CAVDFY010000038.1:0-3490 GCA_963607925.1 bacterium | reverse complement strand
CTACTATTTTATACTTATTTTCAAAAACAATATGAACTCCTAGTAAAGATGTTTCTACTCTTTTTGAAGTATTTTCTAATTTAATTGTTAAATCACTTACTGATATTACATTTCCAAACATATAAAAACTCCTTATTATTCTATTAATTATTATATCATAATAAGAAGTATCTATTCAATCATAAAATAATATTTTACTTAATAGTTCTTATAATAGAAATATTGTCATAATTTATTAATTTCATTATTCTATTTGCTTCTTTATAATTTAAATTAACTAGTTTATCATATTCATTATAGTCTATTTTACCATCCATCATTAATGATAAACTTATTAGATATTCAACATCTTCTATATTATCAAAATTAAGTATATAGTTCTTTAAATATTTCTTTTTCTTACGTTCGAATTCTTCTTCGTTTAGTTTTAATTTTTTTATATCTTTTTCTATATTTTCAATAAACTTGTTACCATCATTAGTAAGAGCATTTATATTTATAATTAGATAGTCATCTATTACATTTATTCCATAGTTCATACCTATTACAATCTCATTATCTTTATATCTTTCAAATAGTTCTGAAGTAGCTGAAAAGTTATTAGATAGTATTATTCCTAGGTAATCTTTTAGTATATTATCATCTTTTATATCAAAGATATTCTTTTTCATTTTAATAGCATATTTTACTCTTGTGTTTTCCATATCTTTCTTTATTTCTTCGTATGGAATACTTACTGTTTCAACTTCTTTTTCTTTTATTCTTTTAGGTAATTCCTTTGGCTTTTGATTTAGTTTTTTTATGTATTCTTTTATTGTTGTCATTACTTCTTCTGTATCAAAGTTACCTGTCACTACTATAAATGTATTATTAGGTACATAATAGTCATTATAAACGTTATTTAATGATTTAGCTGTTATCTTGGCTATGTCTTCTCTTTCACCTACGACTGTGTGTTTACAATAGGATTTATTAAATAGATTATCAAATAGTTTAGTATACATAAGACTGTCTATTTGATCTTTATACATATCTATTTCTTCTCCTATAATACCTTTTTCTTCTTCAACTGATTTTTCAGTTATATTTGTATTATAGAATATATCTAAAAGTAATTTTAAGTTTTCTATTAAGTTAATGCTTCCGAAGATATTATAGTTTGTTCCATAGTAACTAGTCCATGCATTAGCAAGGCTTCCTAAATCATTTATTCTTTTTGATATTTCTTTATTTTCTGATAAAGCCATTACTTTGTGTTCTAGGAAGTGTGCTGAACCTGGAATAACATCTACTACTTTATTACCTTTTTTATATTTAGTAATCCTTGCTCCATATTTAACTGAAATAGTAATATAGAAATTCTTTGTTTTATCAGTCTTATATAAATATACTTCTAAACCATTATCTAGTTCTTCTGTATATATTTTTTCATCTACTTTTTTGAATGTTTTTACTATCATTAGTTATCCCCCTTTAATAAGTAAATAGTACTTAATGATATTTTTTCATTTAGTTTGATTACTTCGTCTATTGTTACTGCATTTATATTTTCTCTTAGTGTTTCGATATCTTCTAAAGTATCAAATTCTCTTTGATAATAAAGATTTATTTGAGAAGTTAAGTCATCATAGAAGTTATTTAAATATGTATTTATTGTTTTCTTAGCTGAATCAAATAGTCTTTCTAATGCTTTTTTATCTTTCATAGATTCTACGCATTCTTTTATTAACTCTACTGATTTTTTGTAGTTTACTTTATTAATACCAGCGTATATTGTTAGAGATGGATTATATTTTGAATAATATGAACCAATTGAATAACATAGTGAATGTTCTTCTCTTACTACATTAAATAGTATTGAATCATTCATAGTACCTAATATAGTATTATAAACTCTAAGTACATGATTTAATTCATGAGTAGTTAAGTCTTTTAATCTATATCCAATATAAAGTTTTGATTGATTAAATGGAAGTGAATCTACTTTTTCATTTACTTCACTACTATAATTATGTTTAATATACATTTCTAGTTTATCGTTGTTACCTTTAACATTCTTAAATTTCTTATTTATAATATCTTTAACTCTATCATTAAGTTCTCCGTACACTGCGATATCTATTTTATAGTTTCCATTAAATAATTTAGTATATTCTTTATATAAATCTTTTTCTGTTATCTTTTCTAAATCTTTTAGAGCAGGAATACTACTATAAGCTGTTTCTGTTCCTTTATACATTAATGCTGAATATTCTATTCTTGCATATAGATTTGGTTTGTCTTTTACAGATAATACACTACTTATTGCATCTTTTTTTGTTATATTGAAATAGTTTGGTTCGAATGCATTATCTTTTACATTAGGATTAAATAGTATTTCACATAAGAAATCTATTGATTTATCTAAATAGTCGTTATCTGTATATTTAGGATTTAAAAAATCAAGTGAGAATACATATGATTCAGTTTTTCCTGATATTCCGAATGATGCACTTACTGAAGCACCATAAAGCTCTTCTCCAATTATTGCCATTTTATTTTTAGTGTTATATTTTTTTGAAGTATAAACCATATTCTTACATAATAAATTACCAAATGGTATATCATTTTTATCAAATTTCTTTGTTAAGAATACTACTATATTCATTGATTTAAATCTATCAGTATTTATTAAATGTAAGGTATAGTTGTTTTCTACTATTTTTTTGTATTCCATGTTAACCTCTTTCTTAGTTTCTCTATTATATCATAAATTATAAAAAGAAGACTATACATCTTCCTTTATATTATTTACAATTATTGATTTTTTATTATTGATTCTAAAGCTAAGAATATCATTTCATCTAATTTTTGTTCACGTGCTTTTGGATCAATCTCTTCATGTGTTATTAAGTTATCACTAATAGTTAGTATAGCAGTTGCTTTTTTTAAGAATTTTTTAGCATTATATAGTAATGCATATGTTTCCATTTCTACTGCTTTGCATCCCATATCAATAAACTTTTTATAGTCTTTATTTTCAGTATAGAATGCTTCAGTTGTGTGTACTCTTCCAAGTCTTGCATTTATTCTTTTAAGTGCTGCTGTTTCCATTATAATACCGTTTAAATCACCTGAAGAATTAATTATTTCTATATCATCTCTTCCTGCTTCTTCATCAAAATATGTTTTTGAATAAGATGAGTCTGCTACTAAAATATCATATAATTTGAAGTCTTCAGTATAACTTCCTGCTGTACCTATTCTTATAATTGAATCAACATCATAATCATTAAATAACTCATAACTATATATTCCCATACTTCCAATTCCCATACCACTTGAGAATACTGTTACAGGTACTCCTTTATAAGTTCCAGTAAATGCAAGTTCACCTCTTAGTTTATTTACACAAACTGGATTTTCTAAGTATTTTTTAGCTATGTATTCTGCCCTATTTGGATCTCCAGGCATTAATACTCTTTTTGCTATTTGGCCTTTTTCTGCTTCT
>CAVDFY010000037.1:0-2108 GCA_963607925.1 bacterium | reverse complement strand
TTATGCAAATACAATTAATTACCTATATTTTTACATTTTTTTTGTAAATTTTTATTATTAAAGTATAAAAATGTTAATAATGTTATTATAATGAAGATTGAGTTAATCATTCCGTCGTTTATTAAATAGAAAATTTTAAAATATATTAGTGTAAGATTAAGAGTAAATAATAAACTGTTTAAAATTTTATAGATTATTTTTGCTGTGTGTAATTGTTTATAGAATATTCTATATAGTTTTTGACTAAAGACGCCATATAAAAAAGAAAATACAAAGGAAGCTATTTGTTCATTTAGAGTCATTATTTAAATAACCTTGCCATTATATTTTCTGTTCTTATTTTTTTACTATCATCTAGATAATTAACAGAATTTATTTTTCCTTTTATAGATAAAGTTCCTTGAAATGTATCTAGTTTTATTAATTCTAGATTGTCTCCTTTTATTAGTATTGAACCCATAATACTATCTACGAAGAATTCACTATCGTCAAAACTATTTAATTTCTTTATTCCTGATAGTATTATATTTTTTCTTTCATTAATTGTAATTAAATGATTGAATGTTTCACTTATATCTTTTTTATCCATATGTTATTCCCCCGATATTAAATCTTATGCGATAAGATTTAATATATGAAAAAAAGCTACTTACGTAGCTTAAATTACTAAATTATTCGTTATCTTCTGATGGTTCTTCATCTTCAGCATTTTCATATGCATCTAAGATAGCTTTTTCAAACATTGTTCTTACTTCTTGGTTGATTGGATGAGCTATATCTTTATATTCACCAACTGGAGTCTTACGACTAGGCATTGCGATAAATAGTCCGTTATCACCTTCGATGATTCTAATATCATGAATAGCGATAGCATTATCAACTACTACTGATGCGATTCCTTTCATACGAGAATTTTCTCTTTCAACCTTACGAATTCTAACTGATGTAATTTCCATAAGTACCTCCTTAACATTTTGTTAATTTAATTATATTACAAATATTTTTGAATATCAATCTTTTTTACGTAAATTTGCTTAGTACAACCTGCTTAATTGCGACGTCTGTATAAGTAAAAGATTTAAGCCCTTTATTAGTTTTTACTGTAAATAAATTATTATAAAGTTTTTCTATTATTCCTTCATAATATTCATGTTTGTTTCTTCCGATATTTACTTTAATTTTAAGTTTTGTATCTTTTAATTCCAATATATCATTTTTTATCTTTTTAATATTCAATTTATATCCTTTCTTGGGTATCCGGTGTTCATCATTCCATTAATTATAATTCCACCCATGCCCTCACTCCCATATTTTGTTTTAGCTAATGTTTTTTCTATATCTATAACTTCTGTTTTATCTGTTAATGCTATAGTGGACGCGATTATTGCCGGATCTAGTGCATGAATATTTATTGTTTTAGGGCTTGATGCGAATGTTGATTGTGCTTTTATTAAACCTTCATAGTCACTTTGACATGCTCCTGCGATTATTACTAAATCTTTATGATTATTTTTGTATTTTCTTGCTTCTAATACTGTTTCTATATAATAATTACTGTTCTTGTATGATTCATTGTTTTTTCTTTTTTGATAGTGTGCATCGTGTCCAGTTATTACTAAAATACTAGGGTTGTGTTTTATGAGTAGCTTTTTTACATTATTTTTGAATTCACTTTCTTTAAATGTATATCCAAAACATTTTAATTTTTGCTCTTTATAAAAGTCCATGCACTTTTCTAAATATTCATTGTCACTATCTAAATGCAGTATTGTCCCTGGAATATAAAAATATTCATCAGTTTTTAGTTTTCTAATAGTGTTAATTATTTCTTTTTTTTTAGGAATTGTAGCAAGTATTAAATCATCTTCTTTTGTGTCGGCATAAAGTCTTACATCTACTCCTTTTAGATAAATAGTATTATTTTGTATTTTATCTATTTTAAAAATTATGTCATTACCATATTTTTTTCTTGTAACTAGATCACCTATTTTAAACATATTTCCCCCAGTTAATAATATTCTTTTATATAAAAATTATTCAATTAATTTAGCATGTACTACAACTCTTTTATTATTTTTATAGCATGTACTAAGTGTTAGGATATAATT
>CAVDFY010000036.1:0-5414 GCA_963607925.1 bacterium | reverse complement strand
CTAATAGTATTTTCATTAATTTTAAACCTTTTAGATAACGACTTAATTGATTCATTTAAGAAATATCTTCTAATAAATAGTACTTGATTTTCTATATCTTGATGTTCTAAAAAATTATTTATTTCTTTTACTAACTCACTAGTATAAAATTCATCATCAACACTATAATTACTAACTATTTCATAATCTAAATCATTTAATGATGATTCCTTAGAATTCTTTCTATGATTCGCGCGATATTTATCAATAGAAATTTGTCTTGTTATTTTGCATACAAAAGATTTTAAATAATTTGGTTTATATGGAGGAATAGTCTTCCAAACCTTTAAATATGTATCATTAACACTTTCTTCGGAATCTAAATCGTTGTTTAAAATAGAATAAGCTAATTTTAACAATAGTTGATTATACTTTGCTTTTAACTCATCTATTCCTTGATTAGATCGATTATAAATTAAATTTACTATTTCATAATCTTCCATTAAATTACTCCTTTCAAGTGTACTCATATATATTAACGAATAAATAATATTGAATATGACACATAAATTTAAAATTTTTCAAAAAAATTATATCATAGTTTTAGTACAAGTAAAAAGAGATATCAAGTATCTCTTAATATATTATTTTTTTCTAATATTACCAGTCACTATATCTTTAAGATTATTAACAAGTACTTTAAAGTATGATGCTTTCTTCACTTCTTCATTAACTATTAAATCATATTTATATTCTTTAGAGTCATAATTAAGTATTAGCTCTCCTACTTTAGTACCCTTCTTCAAAGGGGCTTTTAATTTATCAAGTTCAACCTTTGTACTATAATTAACATCTCTAGTATTTTTATCAACTATTAATTTAACATCATTATCTAAGTAATAATTATATTCTTTATTTTCACTACCACTTATATTTATTTTACCAGTATATTCACTTTTCTTAAGTATTACTTCACTTCCATACATACTATATCCATACTCCATCATACCAATGGTATCACTACTTCTATTATCTTTAGAACTACTTTTCATAACAACGCTTATAAGTCTCATATTATTTTTATTCATTGTTGCAGTTAAGCAATAACCCGCTTTATCAGTATAACCTGTTTTAAGTCCATCTATTCCTTTGTAGAACTTAACAAGTTTATTTGTATTAACTAACCAATGATTCTCTCCTGATACCGTTATATACTCGTCATACGTACTAGATATTTTAAGAGCAAGCTCATGCTTAACTAACTCACGTGCAATTATTGACATATCATAAGCAGTAGTCAAATGTCCATCTTCATCAAGACCATGAGGATTCTTAAAAGTAGTATTCTTGCATCCAAGCTCTCTTGCTCTATCATTCATCATGTTAACAAAATTCTCAACTGTACCACCTAACTTTTCAGCAAGTGCTACAGCAGCATCATTCGCAGAAGCAATACCTACTCCTTTAATTAAATCTTCAACTTTAACATTACTTCCAGCTTCAACATATATTTGAGTTCCACCCATGTCTTGAGCATTCTTTGAAATTAACACATCATCATTTAAACTAATCTTACCACTCTCTAACGCTTCCATTGTAAGTAACATAGTCATTATCTTAGTCATAGAAGCAGGAGCCATTTTCTTATCCTTATCTTTCTCAAATAATATCTTTCCAGTACTAGCTTCTACTAAAATAGCAGTCTCACTATTCTTAGCAAGTCCAACTTCAGTAGCCTTAACATTAAACAAAATTATCAAACTTAACAAAATAAAAAAGATTTTCTTCATACATATCACCATTAAATAATATGCAATTAAAAATCTTTTAAACTATTTACTTTCTATTTTTCTTCTACAAAACTTACAAGTACCTGTTTTAGCAGTCAACATATTATCAGCACCACAATATGGACAAATAACAACATTAGTATTTTTAGCAATTTCTCTCTTCTCTTTCATAATTAAATCATTTTTTCTTGAGATTTCATCATTTCTTTTCTCTTGATTTGTTATATAAGATCTAACAGAATTCTTTGCTTTATCAACTATCATAGATACTATAGAAGATAATATTAAGAATATAATACCAACTGTTATTAATAGTTTACTATAATTTATAAAATCAACTTTATATAATTCACTATTAATAATCTTATTAAAATACGGAATATTATTAGCACTATACTCAAATTTATCAAATATAAATTTTAATAGTTTTGGTAATAATATTATAAGTCCAGTTGAAAACAAATAATATGAAGTTACAATTCTTCTTCTATCAGAGTAATAAACTATATATCTAAAAATTATTAAACATACTCCAAGAAAAGGAAGAAAATACAATAGTATCAATATAACAGGAATACTACATAATAATCTAATCAATATATTATCTCTCACAATTTACTTCACCTTTAACTTCATATTATTTTTTATCTTTATCATCATTCTTTGTAAATTCATTCATAATAGTGTTTGCTATTGGAATATTACTAGTAAATGATTTTAATAACTTACTTTGAGCTGTTGCTCCATTTACATTTGTATTATTTGCTCCTGACATAGTTGAGTTTGAAAGACCATTACGTCTCTTAATATAGTTATCAACTTGTCTTAAGTTTGTTACTTCTCTTTCAGTTTCAGTTTCATATGTATGTCTAGCACCTGCATTACGATATCTACTATACATAATTATAAAGTAAATAATACCTATAGATAAGAATATCCAACTACCATCAAAATCATCTACTGTAAGGAACATTAAGAATACACCTAATGCTTCTACTAAAGCAGAAATTGCTATTAATTTTGGCATATGAATAGGTACACTACCCATAGTTTCTCCAGTTCTAGCATTAACAGCTACATAATGAAGTAATTTTTTATCTCCTTTTACTTCTTGATAACTATATAACCATACTGGTAAATAAGCAGCTTTCCATTGTTGTCCCTTAATACTAAAATCTTCTTGTGACCAGGCAACACCTCTATCATAATTCTTTAACGAATCATTAGCAGCAAATCTTGCCACATCTTTTGCTTGAACATCAACTACAGTTTTAAGAGCATCTACATTTACATCTCTCTTTTCTGAAGTATAACCTCTTAAATAGTTAGCATTATACTTAACAGCATTTTCAGTATCAAAAGGCATAATAGCATTTATAACATTATTAGTTTTACTCTTATCTTCATTATTTAATCTATCACTACTTGATTCAACAGTTAATCCTTTAATTGCTAAATCAAATTCTCTTTCAACATCATATAAATCAGCATCATATCTTGTTTCTTGACCATTACCTACTTTAACAGTATATGAATGTACTAAATGTTCACCTTGACCAACAAGTCTAGCATGAGAATTTACATCTACTATCATATATGGGAAATAAACGCCCATTACATTATTAGTAGTAAATTCTTTAGTAAATGTTGGATGAGCAAAGAATTTTCTTTTACCAACAAATTTTTCTATAGAACCTTTTGCTTGATCTTTAGTCATCTTAAATGGTAATACCACATCAGGTATAGCACCATTTGGTATTTGTTGATTTACTGATAATACATTTCTACACCAGTGGCATCTAGCAGTACTTGCTTCACTTGTATCAATAACTACTTCTGCTCCACAACTACTACATTTAAATGTTAATACATCTTTTGTATCAGCAATTATATTTTGAGCACCTGAACCCATAACTTGTCCAGTTAAATTTTTAATGTCTGTTTCCATACCAGATATTTTTTCAGGTTCAAATTCGTGTCTACAGAAATTACATCTTAATTTACCATTATTAACATTCAATGATATATCAGTAGCTCCACACTTAGGACATTTATTTTGTCCATCAACTGCACCTTCATCAGTTTTAATGATTTTAGGTTCAGTTGATGTAACTTTTTCATTATTAGTAGGAGTAATATTTTCTAAATTATTACTCTCCATATACTATATACCTAATAATTGTTTCTTTTTAGCTTCAAAATCTTCTGGAGTAATAATTCCTGCATCTAATAATTCTTTAGCTTTTTTAAGTTCAGCATAAGGATCAGCTTGAGCAGATTCTGGTTGATCTACTGGAGCTTGTTGAGATTGTGCTTCCATTGCAGGTTGAGCAGTTGCAGCACCAGCTACATTAATAAATGGATTTTGATTAGCATTTGCTGGTTGTTGCATTCCGTTCATCATTCCAGCACCAGCTTGCATTCCCATACCCATAAATGCCATACCAGTTCCACCACCATTTTCACCAGCAGCTTGAACTCCACGAGCAACTGATTGTTGCATAAATGAGTTACCTCTAGCACCACTAAGAGCATCAGCTTTCTTAACATCACTAAGAAGTGCCTTAGTATCAGCATCATATTCAATAGATAGAATAGCAGTTTTAACGATTTCTAAACCTCTACTTGTTTTCCATTGATATGCATCTTCTACTGCTTGAGCCATAGCTTGAGCAAATCCAATTTGATCTCCTTGAATCTTAGAAATTCTATTTCCTTTACTTGGGTCATTTGTATAATTAGAGAATGCTGCTGATAAAGTACCAACTACTTCATTAAATAATTGAGTAGCCGCATCATTATCCATATCAGCAAAATCAAATACTGGAGCTCCTGGAGTTAAATATTTTTGTGGTACAAAGTTTTTAACAAATAATAGTGGGTCTACTATTTTTAATGTATAAGTACCTCTAGTAACAGCTCCTACTTGAGTATTTAGATATGCATCGTCCCAATAAATTTCTGATTGAGTTCCAAATCTATTATTTGGTATTTCTTTTAAATTGATATAGAAAGCTAATTGTTGACTAGTAGCTTGTCCACCAAATTTAAATCTTTCCCAAGATGTACCTATAGTTGATGATAAAATTCCATCTCCTGCGAACATACTCTTTGAATTAGGATCGTCTGATTTAAATTCAAATCCTCCTGGTTCTGCGATTAGACCTGTTATTTGTCCATCTTGTAATGTAATTAATGCTGTACCTTCAGGAACGATAATTTTACTACCATTAGTAATTACATTTTCTTGTCCCTTATAGTTTTCACCAACACCATTGTTTGTACCTTTTGGTACCGCTTTAAATAATGCTGCTGTTGCTGGAACACCTTCAGTTGGTCCGTAAAAATCCTTCCATTGATCAGCAAATGTGCTACTAAGAGCACCACTAAATGCTTTAATAAATCCCATAATCTTACCTCTCTTCTTTAGCATTTTTAAATAAAGTTATAAAAAAGATATAAATTATTAAAAGTATTGAGTATTAAAAATACTACTCCCTCTAAAACTATATTTTTATCTATACTCTATCTATCATTTTAATTATATCATAAATCATATTAATTACTACTAAAAAAGACATATTTTTTTCGGTTCTAGATAATCTAGTGGGGAGCTAATTTTACAAAAGTCTAAATAAAATAAGG
>CAVDFY010000035.1:0-20337 GCA_963607925.1 bacterium | reverse complement strand
AATATATACTTGGTAAAATAGGAAACAATAAACCACTTGGCATAACTCTTTTTATAACGACATTAATTTCTACAATAACAATTATATTATTCTTTGTATTTAAAGAACCACAACCTATATTAATAATAATTTTTCTACTAAGCATAGTTACAACATTTGTTTTAGATATAATCTTATCACATAAAATATTAAATAAATATTCAAAAAACTTTAAAGATGTTATGACAGCATTAAGTGTATTAACATTAGGATTCTTAAGACCAATCTTTCTATTTATAATCAGAAATAAAAAGGAGAATATATGAGTAAATATGAGCCATTATGGAATTATATAAAAGATAATAATAAAGACAGTTATAAATTAACATATGATGAAATAAAAGATATTTTGGGATTTCCTATAGACCATTCATTTTTAACTTATAAAAAAGAATTAATTAGTTACGGATATGAAGTATCTAAAATATCAATGAAAGATAAAACAGTTTTATTTAATAAACTTGTTAAGGAGAAATAAATGAAATATAAAATTTATGCATTATTAATACTTATAATATTTTATAGTATATTCTTTATTAAAATGTTAATTCAAAAAAGAGAGGGTATTAAAACAAGACAAGTAGGTACTATAAAAGAAAAGAGAACAAGAATTATTGAAATATTAATGTCAGTTTCAACTTTATTAATAGTACCAATACAAGTTATTTCGATATTTTTAGAGTATAATTTTTCAAGTGATTCTTTAAGATATATTGGACTTCTTATCAGTATTTTTGGAGATATAATATTTTTAATATCAGTAATTACAATGAAAAATAGTTGGAGAGTAGGTATATCAAAGAGTGATAAAACAAAACTTATCACAAATGGTATATATAAAATAAGTAGAAATCCTGCTTTCTTAGGCTTCGATTTAATGTATATAGGAGTCACTCTATTATACAGCAATCCATTTACTATAGTATTTTCACTATTTACAATCACAATGCTTCACTTACAAATATTAGAAGAAGAAAAATATTTAGAAAGAAGTTTTAAAGATGAATATATGTCTTATAAAAATAAAATCAATCGTTATTTGGGTATTAAACGTTAGACTCATTTCTATATATGAGTCTTTTTAAATATTATAATTATTAAAGAAAAAGGTGAGTTATGAAGAAATTGAATTCAAATCATTTAAAAATAATTGCTATTATAGCTATGACAATAGATCATGTAGTTGATTTACTATATCCAGGTATGCAAATATATTTATGTCTAACATAATGCATGTAATTGGTAGACTTACCGCTCCTATAATGTTTTTCTTTATTTGTGAAGGGTATTATTATACAGAGTATGTAAAAAAATATGTAAGTAGACTATTTATATTCGTTCTTATTTCTCATTTTGCTTATTGTTTTGCTTTTTGGTATTAATTTTATTCCTTTTAGTACTGAAGATATATATAATCAAACGAGTATAATGGGGACTCTAGTTTGGGCAGTAGTAGCACTTCACATAGTACATAGTTAAAACAATTTAAAAGAATATCAAAGATGGCTATTAATAATATCTTTAATTGCTTGTATGATCACATCAGAAAACATAGCATCCTATTATGAATGGAATCGGTTTATAAAATAGCAGTAAAGGCTAGTGTATACTAGTCTTTTTTATTTAATTTAAGAGTGATATAATATTATATAGAAAGGTAGGGAATATGGATAACTTAGCAGTTTGTATAAGTAATGATAATAAAACAGTAACTCCTTATGAAACTATAGATGCAGTAGTAAATGCTGGATTTAAAAATGTTTTCATACAATGGTATGATCAAGATTTTGAAGTTTCACAAGAAGAACAATTAAAATATATAAGAGAGAAAAACTTAAATGTTATATTTGCTCACTTAGGATATAAAAACTTAAATAATATTTGGCTTGATAATGAAATAGGGGAAGAACTAGTAAAAAAATATTTAAGAAATTTAGATGAATGTAAAAGCAATAATATTGATATGGTCGTAATGCATGCATGTATTGGTTGGGATGCAGTAGAGCCAAATGAGTTAGGGCTTGAAAGATTTAGAAAAGTATGCGATTATGCAGAAAAACTAGGCATAAAAGTTGCATTTGAAAATACAAAGATGAAAGGCTATTTAGAGTATCTACTTGAAAATATTAAAAATGAAAATGTAGGAATTTGTTTTGATTCAGGACATTATCATTGTCATTTCAAAGATGATTTTGATTTTAGTTTATTTAAGAATAAGATATTCTGTGTACATATACATGATAATTATGGGCAAATTGATGATCATTTATTACCATATGATGGAACTCTTGATTATGATAAAGTAATAAATGGATTAAAGAGTGCAAATTATAAAGGATACACTACATTAGAAATATGTTATAGAATGAATTATGTAGATAAAATGAATTTAAAAGATTTCTATATTAAAGGTTATGAAATAGGAGAAAAGTTAGATAAGCTACTAAAGGAGGAAAAATGAAATTAGTATTATTAAGACATGGAGAAAGTGAATGGAACAAAGAAAATAGATTTACTGGATGGACTGATGTAGATTTGTCAGAAAATGGTGTTAAAGAAGCAGAAAATGCTGGAAAATTATTAAAAGAGAAAGGCTATTCTTTTGATATTGCTTTCACTTCAGTATTAAAAAGAGCTAATAGAACGCTAGATATAGTATTAAAAGAAATGAATCTAGATATACCAGTAAACTATAGTTATAGATTAAATGAAAGACATTATGGAGCACTTCAAGGATTAAATAAAGATGAAATGAGAAAGAAGTTTGGTGAAGAACAAGTTCATATATGGAGACGTAGTTATGATGTAAGGCCACCAGAACTTACTAAAGATGATGAAAGATATCCAGGAAATGATCCAAAATATAAAGATTTAACAGAAGAAGAACTACCACTAACAGAATGCTTAAAAGATACATTAGAAAGAGTGCTTCCATATTATAATAATGAAATTAAAAAACATTTAGAAAACAAAGAAAATGTTTTAGTAGTAGCTCATGGTAATAGTCTTAGAAGTATAATTAAATATCTAGAAAACATAAGTGATGCAGATATTATGAGCGTAGAGATACCTACTGGAGTACCTTATGTTTATGAACTAGATGATAACTTAAATATAAAAGAAAAATATTTCTTAAAATAAAGCATCTATCGATGCTTTTTTTATCGCTCCAAGGTGCATAAAATGGGCAAATTTGATTAATAATGTTAAAAGTGCTATAATAGTTAACACTTGCCCATTAAGGAGTGAATATATAATATATGATATATAAATTATTAGTGACACTTACTTTATTTGGTAGTATATTTAGTGCAACTAAAAGCAACATAGAAATAAATCACAATTATCTAGATAAACAAATAGAGTTAAGTGTTAAGCATTTCCAAAGTGAACATGAAGACTATCAAAAGGAAAGCTATTTTAATGGAGAAAAGATAGATGTAATCGCAAGTAAAATAGATAGATATCTAAACTCTACATTAAAAGGAAAAGGTAAATTCATTACTGAATATTCCGTTTCAGTTGGAATGGATCCTTATTTAGCAGCAGGAGTAATGTTACAAGAAACTGGTTGCTATTGGAAATGCAGCTATTTAACTAGAGCATGTAATAATGTAGGAGGCAACAAGGGTAAACCTGGTTGTAATGGAGGAAGTTATAGAAAATTTGATACTATTGAAGAAGGAATTAAATTTGCTATAAATAAACTAAACTCTTACTACAAAAAAGGATTGACTACAACAGAACAAATTGGACCAAAATATGCAAGTGATCCAAAATGGTCTATTAGAGTTAACAATTACATTAAAAAGTTAAAAAAATAGAATGTTTAGGGGGAATAACATGGAAAGGAATATCTATTTACATGCAATAAAAGCAACATCAGGTAATACTTATCCAACTATTGAAACTTATCAAATACTTTGTAAAATACTTAAATGCAGGGCATTATTATCATCAAGATTACAAAGAAAATTATCAACAGATGGTTTCAATGGTAGAGATTATATTTCATTGTGTGATTATGCCAAAAAAGATATTGAAAAAGGTGAAGACGGCAAGTATAACGCTTTTCACACTTATATAAGATATTCCCTTTCATTAGTTTTTCCTAAGAACGAATTATCAGTAATTGAACCAACAATTTTAAGTGACGTGTATCCAGTAGATAAAGAAGGATTCATGAAAATGAAAAAGTTTGGTGAGATTAAAGGAGACAGAAGATTTACTGATATGCCAGATGAGGTACAAGTTAAAAATAAAGTACCTTTAACAATCTTATCGGCTCTTACTTATCCAACTCATTTATCAGTAGATGAAGAATTAGGTATGGTAGCAACTATTGCTAAGATAATGATGGATTTAGAATCAATCAATAAAGCATTAGATAGATTTGGATACGATGTACCGATATATGACATTGATACATTTGAAAAACTAGATAGTTCAAGTTCAGTTAGAATGTTATTAAAAAACAAATAAAATATTGACAAAAACTACTGAATAAACTATAATCTACTCATAAGCGATGAAGGAAAGTAGTAATTATTTATTTCCCTTAATAGAGAGTTAGTGGCTGGTGGAAACTAATAATAAATAAATAATGAAGAAAAAACGTGACAATTTTCTGGAGCAAATATGCATGTCTGCTATAAAGACTAAAAGATAGAACATAAGAATCTATGAAGTAAGATGGTACAGCGTACAAAAACGCTCTTACGAATAGATTCTTTTTTTATTAGAAGGAGTTGAGTTTATATGGAAAACAAATACAGAAACGTGTATTGTGGCGAAGTTACAAAAGAATATGAAAACAAAGAAGTAAGACTAGCAGGATGGATTGAAACAGTTCGTAATCTAGGTGGCTTAGTATTTATTACATTAAGAGATGAAACTGGTATTGTACAATTAATTTCTAATAATGTAGAATATGCTAAACTAAACCGTGAATCTACTGCAACTGTAACAGGAGTAGTAAAACCTAGAACACCAGATATGGTAAATAAAAATATGAAAACTGGTGAAATAGAAGTAGAAATCAAAACTATTGAAGTATTAGGAGACGTATATAGAACACTTCCATTCGAAGTTAAAAATAGTAAATCTTCAAGTGAAGAAACTAGACTTAAATATCGTTATTTAGATTTAAGAAATAAAAGTGTTCATGATGGTATAAGATTTAGAACAGAAGTAATTGATTTTATTAGACATACTATGAAAGACATGAAATTTACTGAAATTCAAACACCAATCTTAACAGCATCTAGTCCAGAAGGAGCAAGAGACTTCATAGTACCAAGTAGAAAATTCAAAGGTAAATTCTACGCTCTTCCACAAGCACCACAAATATTTAAACAATTATTAATGTGTAGTGGATTTGATAGATATTTCCAAATCGCACCATGCTTTAGAGATGAAGATCCAAGAAGTGATAGACTTTACGGAGAATTTTATCAATTAGACTTTGAAATGTCATTCGCAACACAAGAAGATGTATTCGAAGTTGGTCAAAGAGTATTTCACGATGTATTTGAAAAATTTGGAAACAAAGAAGTATCAAGTGTACCATTTAGAAGAATACCATTCAAAGAAGCAATGGAAAAATATGGTAGTGATAAACCAGATTTAAGAATACCTTTTGATATCGAAAATATTACAAGTATTCTTAGCTCTTCTGAAAGTGTAGTATTTAAAGATAAAGAAGTAAAAGCATGTGTACTTCCAAGCAGTGATAAATCAAATTCATGGTATAAAAAACTAGAAGAAGAATATAAATCATTAGGAATGTCTTCTTTAGGATTTATAAAACTTGATAATAATGAAATAACTGGTTCAATGGCTAAATTATTTAGTGACACAGAAAAAGAAGAACTAAAGAAAACATTAAAACTTGAAAATGGTAATGTAGTAGTTATATCTTGTGGAACTAAAGGTGAAAAATTTGATAAACTTTGCGGTTCATTAAGATTAAAACTAGGTAGTGAATTAAACTTAGTTGATAAAAATAAATATGAATTTTGTATTATCGTAGACTTCCCATTCTATGAATGGAATGAAGAAGATAATAAATGGGATTTCACACACAATCCATTTAGTATGCCAAATGGTGGAATGAATGCATTATTAAATATGAATCCAGGCGATATAGTTGCTTGTCAATATGACTTCGTATGTAACGGTCTTGAAATGGCAAGTGGAGGTGAGAGAAATTATAGCCCAACTATTCTTAAAAAAGCATTTGAAATTGCCGGATATGATGAAAGTGTAGTTGAAAGTAAATTCCCATCATTATATCAAGCATTCCAATTTGGAGCACCTCCTCATGCAGGTATGGCTCCTGGACTTGATAGAATCTTAATGTTATTAAAAGACGAAGAAAATATTCGTGAAATGGTAGCATTCCCAATGGCTGCTAACGGAGCAGATGCTCTAATGGGATGTCCAAACGAAGTGTTTGAAAAACAATTAAGAGAAACACATATTAAGGTAAGAGACTAAATGAAAACCATAGAGTCAAAAGACCTAGACTCTAAAGAAACTTTATATCATTTCACAGAAAGAAAAAATATAAATCAAATAGAAGAGTCAGGTCTAATACCTATGATAGGTAAAAATGCAAAAGGAATAGAAAAAACTAAAAAAGTATTCTTTTCAAAAGGTAATATAGGATTCTTAAGAATATGCGACGTATGGATTAATTGGATTATATATGGATATGGAATGGACGACTATCTAGTATCTAAAAGAAAACTTGATTCTAGTAAAATTCGTGAATCTATGGATGAATATAAAAAAATATTTAAAACTGGAAAAATTCATACAAAAGAAAATATAGAAAGAGCATTTGAATACATGGAAAGATTCATGAAACAAAATGTTATCTTATCACTTGATATTAACGAAAATGAACATTATACAAGCAGTGACACTGATGAAGCTAAAGAAAGAGCAAATGATCCAGAATTTATAGGTAAAATGTATTGCGGATATGTAAGCAGTAATTCCAATGTAGAAGAATTTAATATGCATACTAAAAGTGATACACCAGTACCAAGTAAATATATATCACTAGTTGTAAGTGAAAATGATGATAATGCACTAAATATCTTAAAAAGAATGTATAAAGAAGCAAAAGAAAAGAAGAAAGACTTATCATTTGAATTCTTAGATGACTTTATGGAATACCTAAAAGTTCAAGATGATAGTTTAAAATTAAAAAGGAGATAAAAATATGGAAAGACAATTTACAGAGCAAGAGTTAATTAGACGTGAAAAAGCTGAAAAGCTTCGTGAAGCTGGACTTGATCCATTTGGAGATAGATTTGATAGAGACAGCTTTGCTGCTGATTTAAAAGAAAAATATGCTACAGTTAGTCATGAAGAATTTGAAAGTATGGATGACACAGCTACAGTGGCAGGAAGAATAATGTTTATCCGTAAAATGGGTAAAGCATCATTCTTTAGTATTAAAGATAAAACAGGACCAATTCAAATATATATTTCAATTAATGATATAGGTGAAGAATCATATACATTATTTAAGAGTGCAGACATTGGTGATATCGTAGGTGTATATGGTAAAATCATGAAAACTAAAACTGGAGAACTTACTATTAAATGTTTAAAGTACACTCCACTTGTTAAAGCATTAAAACCACTACCTGAAAAGTTCCATGGACTTACTGATGTAGAAGAAAGATATAGAAGACGTTATGTTGATTTAATCATGAATGATGAATCTAAAAAAACAGCAATCTATAGATCAAAAATAATTAGTTGTATGAGAAGATTTATGGATGGTAGAGGATTCTTAGAAGTTGAAACACCAGTTCTTAGTACACTTTTAACTGGAGCTAGTGCAAGACCATTCGTAACACATCATAATGCTCAAGATTTAGATATGTACCTTCGTATAGCATTAGAGTTACCACTTAAAAGATTATTAGTAGGTGGACTTGAAGCTGTATATGAAATCGGAAGATTATTTAGAAATGAAGGAATGGATACAACACACAATCCAGAATTCACATCTATGGAAGCATATTTAGCTTATTCAAACCTAGATGGCATGATGGAAATGACAGAAGCATTATACAAAACAATAGCTCATGAAGTATTTAATAAAGAAGTATTCAACTGGAGAGGTAACGAAATAGATTTAGGCCCAAGCTTTAGAAGAGTAACAATGGTAGATGCTATTAAAGAACAAACTGGAATCGACTTCAGTAAAGAATGGGAATTAGAAGATTTATTAAAATTGTGTAAAGAACATGATATTGAACTAGAAGAACATGAAAAAGTATTTGGTCATATAGTAAATAAATTCTTTGAAAAATACGTAGAAGAAACATTAATTCAACCAACATTCCTATGTGGACATCCAATTGAAATAAGCCCACTTACTAAGAAAGATCCAAAAGATCCAAGATTCGTTCAAAGATTTGAATTATTCGTTGGTGGAAAAGAAATGGCAAACGCTTATACAGAGCTTAATGACCCAGTAGATCAATTAGAAAGATTTGAAAATCAATTAAAAGAACAAGAACTAGGAAACGATGAAGCAAATGATATCGATATGGACTTCGTAGAAGCATTAGAATATGGTATGCCTCCAGCTGGTGGTATAGGATATGGAATTGATAGAACAGTTATGTTCTTTACTGAAAATGAATCAATAAGAGATGTTATTCTATTCCCGACAATGAAGGAGAGAAAATAATGGCTAGGGAAGCTAAAGTTATAGTAGAAAAAGAAAATAGTGTAAAACCAGAAAATAATAGTGGATATCTTTTGGGCATCTTAGGAGCTGTTCTAGGTGGCTTAGTAGCAAGCCTACCTTGGATAATAATGTATGTATATCTAGAAATGATGTGGTCATTTATGGCATTCTTAATAGGATATGGAGCATTTTTAGGATACAAATTATTCAAAGGAAAAATGGATATTAAAGTTCCATATATAATTGGAATTGTTTCAATAGTAGTAATAGTTTTTACAACTTTATATGTAATACCTGCATTACTATTAATAAAAGAAGGTGTAACACCAAATTTTGAAGTATTGAAACTATTATATAGTGATTCAGAATTCTTTAGTGCAATTATACAAGACTTAATCTTTGCAGTATTATTTACAGTTTTAGGAGTTAGTGGAATCTTCAAAACATTAAAAGAACAAGCAAGAAATGGTGAAGAATTAACACTAAGAAAAACGCCTAAAGAAGAAAAAGTTAACGAAAAAGACAATAAAAAAGATTCAAAAGAAGAAAAATAGTTGAAAATAAATTAAAAAGTATTATAATCATATGTAGTTAAAAAGAGGGGACTCATGAAAAAGGTTATAATATTTTTTATTTTAGCATTATTTTCTTTTTGTTTAGTACTTTTCAGTAAAACATATTTAAGAAAAAATGGCTTACTTAGATTTCACGATTGGAATGGTGTTGATGACTTAATGATAGTTGCACATCCAGACGATGAAACACTGTGGGGAAGCGAAGAATTATTAAAAAATAAGTACTTAGTTGTTTGTATTACATGTGGCACTAATAAAAAACGTGAAAAAGAAATAGAAGCAGCTCTTAAAATATCAAAAGATAGATTAATAGTTTTAGATAAACCAGATAAAGTAAGAGGAAAAAGAAGTGACTGGAAACACTATAAAAAACAAATAGAATATGAATTAAAATATGTAATGAAAAAGAAAAAATGGAATACTATCGTAACACATAATCCAGAAGGAGAATATGGACATATTCATCATAAAATGACAAATAAAATAGTTACAAAAGTATACAATCAAAATCAAAATGGAAAACTTAAATATTTTGGTAAATATTTTTCTAAAAAAAGAATACATAAAAATAAAGGTGCAAGAGAAATATCAGAGGATATTTATGATATGAAAATGGAAATGGTTGATGTATATAAAAGTCAAGCATTCATAAAAAATAGATTTAATCAAATGTATAAATATGAAAACTTAATAAATGCTGAAGATTGGAAATAAATAATAAAAATTATGTCAAACTTTATTGATATAATTTTTTTTGTTATGTATAATTGAAGAGGGTGAGGTAAGTGAAAGACGATAAGTTAATTAGATTTTTTAATGCGATAGATTTTAATAAAGAATATTTAAAATATTATGAAAATGCTTCTTTAAAAGAAGTGCTTTTAAGACGCAAAGAAAATAGAATGACTATGGTTATTAATATAGATTCACTTCCTCCAATAGAAGCTTTTAAAGAAACATATGAAAAAGGAAAAACATTAGAAGGAGCGGATGAAGTAAGATTTAAATTCATAGTAGAAAACAATACACTATTATTTAAAGAATACTTTGATTATTATTTTGATATTTTAGTAAGTAGATGTCCAATGCTTAATTGTATTGATAGAAACAAAATAACTTTCGAAAATAATAAAATAAATATAGAAGTTTTAAATCCAGCAGAATATAACAAAATAGAAGAAATAAAAGAAAAAATAGAAATATTTATGAGTGATATGGGATTTGATGATGTAGAAGTTACTCCTCATATAAATGAAGAAGAGAGAGAAAAATTCAAAAAAGAATTAAATACTACTACTGAAAAAATAGTAAATAAAGAAGTAAGAAAAACTATTAAAGGAAATCCAATAGCTGGAGAAGCATCAGAAATAAAGAACTTAATAACTAACGAAGATAGAGTTGTATTAATAGCAAAAGTATTTGGCGTTGATTCTAAAAGTACTCAAAGTGGTTGGTTTATAATCACACTTAAATTAACTGATTACACTGATAGTATAATGGCAAATATTTTTACAAAAAAACAAGAAGAATTTGATTATCTTCTTTCAAATATTAAAAAAGATAAGTGGTATAAATTCAGAGGAAATATTAAATACAATCAGAGAAGTAATGACTATGAATTTGGTATTAATGATATAGAAACATACGAAAAGAAAGAACAAAAATTAACTGATGATGCTGAAGTTAAAAGAGTAGAATTACATGCTCATACAATGATGAGTCAAATGGATGGTGTTACTAAATTAGACCTTGGAGCACACACTTGCGAACTAGTAAGTAGAGCAATAGAAATGGGTTATAGAGGTGTAGCAATAACAGATCATAATGGCTGTCAAGCATTTCCAATTGCATATGGAATTATACAAGGATACAATAAAAAACAAGAAGATCCTAGTAAGAAATTCAAAGGAATCTATGGAACAGAACTTACTTTAGTAGATGATACTGTAGAAATAGTAGTAAGACCATCAGATAAAACTCTTGAAGATACAACATTCGTAGTATACGATACAGAAACAACTGGTTTCAATGCCGCATCAGGAGATCAAATGATTGAAATAGGTGCTGTTAAAATACAAAATGGTGCAATAATAGATAGATTTGATGAATTTATTAACCCTGGAAGACATATACCAGATAAGATTACTGAACTTACTGAAATAACAGATGAAATAGTTAAAGATGCAGGAACTGAAGAAGAAGTAACAAAGAGATTCCTAGAGTGGACAGGAGACGCTCCGATGGTTGCTCATAACGCCAAATTCGATATTTCATTTATTGAAAGTGCTATGAGAAAATATAATCTAGGAGAATTTACAAATACAGTAATAGATACTTTAGAATTATCTCGTGCCTTAGATCAAGGATTCGCAAGACATAGCTTATCAGCATTAGTTAAAAGATATAATGTTCCATTTGATGAAGAAAGTCACCATAGAGCCGACTACGATGCAGAAGGAACAGCTCTAGTATTCCATAAAATGTGTCAAAAACTAATAGGTCAAAACTATGAAAAAATAAGTGATTTAGAAAGATTAATTAGTAAAGATGAAATATATAAATTTGGTAGAACATATCATTTTAATGCAATTGCGCTAAATAGAACTGGCCTTAAAAACATGTTTAAAATAATTTCTTTAGCAAATACTACATATTTATATAAAACACCAAGAATACTTAGAAGTAAATTAAATGAATTAAGAGAAGGATTACTTATAGGTAGTGGATGTTATGAGTCAGAAGTATTTAAAGAAGCAAGAAGCAAAGATGGTGAAGAATTAACAAATATAATTAACTTCTATGATTACGTAGAAGTTCAACCACCAGAAGTATATGATCACTTAATACAAACAAGTGACTTTGCTAATACATTTGAATTAAAAAATCATATTAAGAAAGTAATCGAAGCAACAAAATCAGCTGGTAAAATGATAGTAGCAACAGGAGATGTTCACCACTTTACAAGAGAAGATAAAATATATAGAGAAATTATTGTAAACCAAAAAGTACCAGGTGGAGGTAGACATCCACTTGCTAAAAGTAATATTACAAATATACCATCACAACACTTTAGAACAACTAATGAAATGCTAAACGATTTTGATTTCTTAGATAAAGATTTAGCATATGAAATAGTAGTAACAAATACAAATAAGATTTGTGATATGGTTGGTGAATTCGAAGTAATTATAGATACAGGTGGTATTCCATTTAGTCCAAGAGTTAAAGCAGACGATGGACAAAGTTACTTAGATTGTCCAAGAGTTGTTACAGACCTAGTATTTGAAAAAGCAAAAGAATGGTATGGAGATCCATTGCCATATAATATAGAAGAACGTATTTCAAAAGAACTATATGGAGATGCTATATTTAAATATTGGAATGATTTAATAAAATCACAAAATCCAGATATAACAGATGAAGAACTAGAAAAAGAAACATTTAAAAACTTACATGAAACATTACTTCAAGGATTTGATAAAGTAAAAGAGTTAATCGGAGAAAGTGTTAAGAATAAATGGACAGAAGAAGATGGAGAATTAAATGAAAAATCTCTAGCTAAAAAAATTAAAAAAGAACTAGGAGGTATTATTGGTGGAGGATTCGATCCAATATACTTAATCGCTCAAAGACTTGTTAAACACTCAAACGATGAAGGATACCTAGTAGGATCAAGAGGTTCTGTAGGAAGTAGTTTCGTTGCCACGATGATGGGTATTACAGAAGTTAATCCTCTTCCGGCACACTATAGATGTTCTAAATGTCAAACAAGCTTATTCTTAGATGAAGAAGGAAAGCCATATGGAGCAGATTATTCAAGTGGTTTCGACCTCCCAGACAAAATTTGCCCAAATTGTGGTGAAAAGATGATTAAAGATGGACAAGATATGCCATTTGCAACATTCTTAGGATTTAATGCAGACAAAGTACCAGATATAGACCTTAACTTCTCAGATTTAAATCAAGCATCAGCTCACGAATATACAAAAGTATTGTTCGGTGTTGATAATGTATATAGAGCAGGAACAATAGGTACAGTCGCAGAGAAAACAGCTTATGGTTTCGTAAGAGGCTATTTTGAAGATAAAGGAATAATGGATAAAAGAAGTTGTGAAATAGAAAGACTTGCTATGGGATGCACCGGAGTTAAGAGAACAACAGGACAGCATCCAGGTGGAATAGTAGTTGTACCAGATTACATGGAAGTATCAGATTTTACACCATTCCAATTCCCAGCAGATGATGTTAATTCTGCATGGAGAACAACACACTTCGATTACCATGCAATTGATGCAGACTTACTAAAACTAGATATATTAGGTCACTCAGACCCAACACAATTAAGACTTATACAAGATTTAAGTCATACTGATGTATCAAAAGTACCATTAGATGATAAAGATACAATGAGTATATTTACATCAACTAAAGTATTAGGTGTTACAAATGAAGAAATAATGTGTCCAACAGGTACACTAGGTATTCCAGAGTTTGGTACACCATTTACAATTGGAATGGTTGCTGAAACAAAGCCAACAACATTCGCAGAACTTGTTAAAATATCAGGACTTTCTCATGGTACTGATGTTTGGTTAGGAAACGCAAGAGACTTATGTACACCTGATGAAACAGGAAAAATAAGAGTTCCATTCAAAGATGTTATTGGATGTCGTGATGATATCATGGTATATCTAATGTATAAAGGAATGAAACCAATCAAAGCATTCAAGATAATGGAATTTGTTCGTAAAGGTAAAGCATCAAAAGATCCAACAACATGGGCAGATCATAGAAAAACTATGGAAGAAGCAGGAATAGAAGAATGGTTTATTGATTCATGTCAAAAAATTAAATACATGTTCCCTAAAGCACATGCTGCTGCATATGTTACAAGTGCATTTAGAATAGCTTGGTATAAAGTACATATGCCAGCATATTTCTACGCTTCATGGTTTTCAACCAAAGCAACAGACTTTGATATAGAAGCAATGATCAAAGGATACGATGCTATTAAGAATAAGATAATTGAAATAAAAAATAAAGGATACGATGCAACTAATAAAGAAGCAGGACAACAAGAATGTTTAAACGTTGCTTTAGAAATGGCAGCAAGACATATAAGAGTTTCGGAATTTGATCTTTATAAATCTAAAGGTCTAACATTTGGAGTAGAAGATGATAAAACAATTATCCCTCCATTCATAACAATAGATGGCCTTGGTGAAACAGTTGCTAAAAACATAGAAACAGAAGCTAAAAAACGTCCATTTATAAGTATTGAAGACTTCCAAAGTAGATGCAAAGTATCACAAACTCTAATAGACAAAATGAGAGCAATGGGAATATTCAAAGGAATACCAGAAAGCTCACAACTTAGTTTATTTGACCTTTAAGAAGCTTAATGCTTCTTTTTATTTTGAAAAAAGAAGTGTTTTTGAAATTTATGTCTAACAATAATAATAGGAGGACATATTATGAATGAAAATCAAAAGTTATTAATAAATAAAATATTTAATAATGAAACAATTAGAACTATATGGGATAAAGAAAATCAAAAATATTACATTAGTGTTGTAGATGTGGTAGGGGTTTTATCTAAAAGCAAAAATCCAAGACACTATTGGAATGTATTAAAATCAAGATTAAAAGAGGAAGGAAATGAAACGATCACAATTTGTGACCAGTTGAGATTAAAAGCTCAAGATGGCAAATATCGTTTAACTGATGTAGTTGACATTGAAGGAATGTTTAGAATAATCGAGTCAATTCCAAGTAAGAATGCAGAACCAATTAAATTATGGTTAGCAAGACTAGGAAGAGAAAAAATAGATGAAGTGTTTGACCCATCAATAACAGTACAGCGAGCAATTGATACATACAGAGCTAAAGGATATGATGAAGAATGGATTATTAAAAGAATTAAAGGAATACAAGATAGAAAGAAATTAACCGATGTATGGAGAAAAGGAGTAGTAACTGAAGAAATAGAGTTTGCAATATTAACAAACGATATTTATAAAGAGTGGTCAGGTATGACAGCAAATGAATATAAAGAATTTAAAGGCTTAAGAAAAGAATCATTAAGAGATAATATGGATGAACTTGAAGTATTACTTGCAGATATAGGAGAAACAACAACAAGAAAACTTGCTGAAAAGCATAAACCAATCGGACTAGAAGAAAACAGAATAATTGCCAAAGAAGGAGGAAGTATAGCCAACAACACTAGAAAAGATATAGAATCAAGACTAGGAGAAGACATAGTAAATAAAAATAACTTATTAAAATACGAGTATATAGATAATAATAAAATAGAATAGAAAACAAATATAAACTTATGCTATAATATTACCTGGTGGTTATATGAAAATTGTAGTTTTAGGAAGCAGTAGTAGTGGAAACTCAACTTTTGTTAATATTGATAATGTTAAATTTTTAATAGATGCAGGACTTCAATTTGGAAAACTAAAAGAAGGACTTTATAGTATTAACGAACGTCCTGAAAATATAGACTTTATAATAGTGACACATGCCCATTCAGATCATGTTAAAAGTGTTCATTCATTTAATAGAGTTTATAATACTAAAATATATATTTCAATTGAAACACTAAATGAATATAATAAAAAAGATTATATAAAAAACTATGAATTATTCGATGAACTAGATAATATTATGGGAATTAAATTTACTAAAATACCAATAAGTCATGATAAAAAAGGATTTGGTTTTGTATTCGAAAAAGATGGCAAGTCACTTGCTTATATGACTGATACTGGTATGATACATTCAAGATACCATGAGAAAATGAAAAATAAAACAGTATACTTACTAGAAAGCAATCATGATGTAGAAATGGAAATGAATGGTAACAAGTTTGAATATATTAAATATAGAAATATAGGTGATGAAGGCCACTTATCAAATGAAGATTGTGCTAAATATTTAAATCATTTTATAGGGCCTAAAACAAAATATATAATGTTAGTACACATTAGTGAAAACGATAACACATATGAAAAAGCATATGAAGTAAATAGAGAAGCAATAGTTCCAAATATTCCTATATATGTAGCATATAAAGATAAAATAAGTGAAACTATAGAGGTATAACTAAAATATCTCTTTTTAATTGTTTATAAAATTCTAAAAATATAGTACAATAATAAAAGGTGAGGATTATGAAGAAAAGAGCAATTTTAATAGATGGAAATAACTTATTATTTAGAAGTTACTATGCAACTGCATACAATGGAAACTTAATGAAAAATAGTAAAGGATTTCCAACAAATGCATTATATGGATTTATTAATATGTTAAATAAAATAATCAATGAAGAAAATCCTGAATATATAATGGTAGCATTCGATAAAGGACATAACTTTAGACAAGATATGTATGATAATTATAAAGATGGTCGTATCGAAACACCACAAGATTTAAAAGTACAATTTAAAGAAGCTAAAGAAATATGTACACTTCTTGGTATTAAATATATTGAATGTGATAACTATGAAGCTGATGATATTATTGGTACATTCGCAAGGATGGTAGACGAAGACAAAAACTATAATGCAACTATCATAAGTAGTGATAAAGATTTACTACAATTAATTAGTGATGAAGTAAACGTAAAACTTTTAAAACAAAAAGACTACATAATGATGGATGAGAATAAATTTATGGAAATGTATGGCATAAAACCTATTAGAATGATAGATCTAAAATCATTAATGGGAGATGCTAGTGATAACATACCTGGTGTTAAAGGAATAGGTGAAAAAACAGCACTTTCACTTCTTCAAAAATATGAAACTTTAGATGGAGTCTACAATCACTTAGATGATATAGGTGGCAAAACAAAAGAAAAACTAGAAAATGATAAAGATAATGCATACTTCTCATACAAACTAGCAACTATCTATAAAACAATAGACTTTGAATATACTTTTGATAGTATAAAATATTTAAAACCAAATACTGAAGCATTAATAGAAAAATATAAAGAACTAGAATTCAATTCATTCTTAAAATCTATTCCAACTAAAGTAGATAAAAAAGATGTAACTTACACTATAGTAAAAGGAAAAATAGAAATAGAAGGAAAGAAAAGTCTTTACATAGAATTAGATAACACTAACTATAACAAAGCTGAATTTATCGGAGCATCTATCTATGATGGAAAAAAAGCATATTACTTTGATAAAGCGAGTCTACTTCTAAATAGAGATTTACTAAAAGATATATTAGTAACTTTTGATCATAAAAAGAACATAGTATTCTTAAATAAGTTAGGTATTGAAACACATACATCATTTGATACACTAATAGCTTCATATTTACTTGAATATAATGTTAAAGATGATGTTTCATATATAAGCACTACATACGGAATAGAAATACCTTACTATGACACAATTATTTCAAAGAAAAACGCGCTTTCAGAAGAAGAAATAATCTCATCAATAGTAAAAAAATCTAAGTTCTTATATGATACATATGAAGACTTTAATAACAAATTAAAGAATGAAAATCTTTATGATCTTTATACTAATATAGAGCATCCTTTAATAGAAGTACTATCTACTATGGAAATAAATGGCATAAGTGTAAAACCAAATGTTATAGAAGATTTATCAAAAGAATTAAAAGAAAGATTAACTGTAATAGAAAATAAAATATATGAACTAGCTGGTGAAACATTTAATATTGGAAGCCCTAAACAACTAGGAGACATACTTTATGAAAAAATTGGTCTTCCTAAAGGTAAAGGAAAGAATGCAACATCTACTGCTCATGATGTATTAATTAAATATAAAGATAGATTTCCAATTATTAATGAGATACTAGAATATAGAAACCTTTCTAAACTGGTAAGTACATACTTAGATACATTTAATGGCTATATATTAGAAGATGGTAAAATACATACTATATATAAACAAACAGGTACACGTACTGGAAGACTTTCATCAATTGAACCAAATCTTCAAAATATACCTGTAAGAAGTGAAGAAGGAAAGAAGATTAGAAAAGCATTCATTTCAAGTACAAACGGATACCTTCTATCAAGCGATTACTCTCAAATCGAACTAAGAGTACTTGCTCATATAAGCTCTTCTAATAGCCTTAAAAATGCATTTATTCATGGTGAAGATATACATACTCATGTAGCTAGTGATATATTTGGTATAAGCGAAAGCGAAGTAACGCCAAATCAAAGACGTACAGCTAAAGCAGTAATATTTGGTATAGTCTATGGTATTAGTGGTTATGGGCTAGGTGAAAACCTTGATATAAGTGCTAGTGAAGCAAAAAAATATATAGATAAATATTTAACACTATATCCAGAAGTAAATAATTATATGAAAAATATTGTTGAAGAAGCAAAGAAAACTGGAGAAGTAAGAACTCTATTTAATAGAAAAAGAGAAATAGAAGAATTAAAGAATACAAACTATATGATTAGAGCAATGGGGGAAAGAATGGCACTTAATACTCCAATACAAGGTACAGCTGCTGATATACTTAAAATGGCTATGGTAAAACTACATAATATATTAAAAGAAAAGAACTTAAAAACTAAAATGTTATTACAAGTTCACGATGAATTAATATTCGATGTACCAGAAGAAGAGATAGAAGAAGTAAAAGAAATAGTAAGAGATACTATGGAAAACATATATAAATTAGATGTACCACTAAAAGTAGAGATAAACTATGGTAAAGATTGGTACGAAGCAAAATAAAAAGGACAAAATATGAATGAAAAAGTAAAGTCATCAATATACGGTTTTATAATAGGTGATATTTTAGGTGTACCAGTTGAATTTTATGATAGAGAAATTCTAAAAGAAAATCCAGTAAAAGATATGATGATAAATAAACAAAGAGGCACAACTATAGGATTTTATTCAGATGATACTGCTATGACACTATGTACTATGGAAGGCATTACTGAAAACCCAAATATATTTGATAATAGGCTTCACAAATCAATAATGGATAAATACATTCTATGGGTAAAAGATGGTTATAAAGCAGTTAATAATAGATGTTTCGGTATAGGAGGCACAACAATCTCATCACTTAATAGTTATAGAAAAAGTAAATCTATTGAAGAATGCTGTAATAAAAACGTTGAATCTGATAAAAAAGGTGGTAATGGTGCCTTAATGCGTATACTCCCATTAATACTATATCTATATAATAAAAATATGACTAAAAAAGAAAAGATAGATATAATCATCTTCAATAGTAAACTTACACATAATAATCGCGCTAGTATCTCATCTTGTATATTCTATACATTATTTATCTTTAATTTATTAGATACAAATAATTTAAATGAATCATATGATATATCTATAAAAGAATTTAATAACTATTATAAAAAAGATATACCACATAAATTTGATAGGATTCTATCAAAGAAATTATTAAAATTAAATGAAGAAGAAATAAATTCTACAGGGTTCGTTATTGATACATTAGAGTCATCCCTTTGGTGCTTATTTAATACAAATAATTATAAAGATTCTATATTGAAAGCAGTAAACTTAGGAAATGACACTGATACTATAGCTGCAATTACAGGATCACTTTCAGGACTATACTATGGAATAAATGAAATACCTAAAGATTGGCTAAACAATATATGTGAAAAAGAAATGATAGATAACATGATTAAAGAATATTTGAAAGTTCTAAATTAAAAAAAGTGACCTAAAAGTCACTTTTTAACTGGTATATTTTTAATCTCTTTGTCCATTATGTCAGAGATTATCATAGAGTAAATACTACTAACTCTTTTTTCAATTTCTAGAGATTTATAACTAGTATCAAATTTATTAAGTATTTTAATATCTATGTTTTCTTTAATATTATTCAAATGTTTTTGACCAAGTTCATCAAATCCAAGTATTCTAATATATTCTATATTTTTGACTTGATCTCTTTCATCTTTAGTAAAAGAACAAAGTATATGATTAAGCATCCTAGATA
>CAVDFY010000034.1:0-10128 GCA_963607925.1 bacterium | reverse complement strand
AGTTTATATATTTATAATCTTCATACTGTACCTTCATATCATTTTTTATATCTTCAAGTTTTAGATATTTAATATCTTTTTCTACTTCTTTGTACCATAAATATCTGTCTTCCTCAAATATAAATTTTTTATCCTTTACTTCTCCCGGATAAATAGGACTCCATTCACTATATTTATATTCAATCGCATAACATTTACTAAACATAAATATAGTTACTAAAATTAAAAATATTTTCTTCATTTAACCCTCCTATTATTATAGTTAGACATAAATTTAGAAAACACTTCTTTTTTTATAAAAAAAGATTGAATTTCTTCAATCTAATTATTTTTTAATGTAAAGTATCCTGGAGTAGATGCAGTATCAATTCTTGCATATGTTTTATCTATATAAGAACTATTATACCTTGTTCCATTTCCTCCAACTAAACTAGTTGCATTATCAAACATCCAATCACTTTTAGTAACAGCATCAGTTGTAAATTTGCTGCTTACATATATTGTCCTTGCACTTGTAGCATAAAACATAGTTTCCATAGCCGTTACATTACTTGTATCAAAACTAGAAAGGTCAATTGTTCTAATTTTCGTCCTATTAAACATCCCTCTCATCAAAGTAACATTGCTTGTATTAAAGTTAGTTAATCCTGTTATCGTCGTAGCACTTGAATTGAAAAACATATTATGCATATAGACAACATTACTTGTATCAAAACTGCTTACATCTAAAGATGTTGCTTTACTATCTAAAAACATTCCACTCATATCGGTTACTTTACTTGTATCAAAATTACTTAAATCAAGTTTTGTTGCTACCGTTCCATCAAACATGCTTTGCATATTAGTCACACTACTCGTATCAAAATTTGAAACATCAATTGTCCTTGCACTTGTAGCAGAAAACATACTACCCATACTAGTTACTTTACTTGTGTTAAACTTATTTAATCCCGTTATCGAAGTGGCAGCAGAATTGGAAAACATACCATACATATTAGTTACATTACTTGTATCAAAATTACTTAAATCAAGTTTTGTTGCTACCGTTCTACTAAACATGCTTTGCATATTAGTCACACTACTCGTATCAAAATGACTCACATCTAATGTTGTCGCTTGCGTATCACAAAACATATTAGACATATCAGTAACATTACTTGTATCAATTTTGCTTACATCTATTGTTGTTGCAGATGATGCAAAAAACATAGCACCCATACTAGTAACTTTGCTTGTGTTAAAATTGTTTAAATCAATTTTTAAAACTTTTGAATTAGAAAACATGGAACCCATAGTAGTAACATTTGATGTATCTAATTTGCTTAAATCTAGTGTTGTTGCAGAAATAGCATAAAACATACTAGCCATATTAGTTATTTTGCTTGTATTAAAAGTACTTAAATCTATCGATGAAGCCTTCGCATGAGAAAACATACTTTTCATTGAAATTACCGGCTTATTATTTATATATGTACATATATTGCCAGTTACAGCATTTGTATTAGATTTCTTTGTAAGTTGTACACCCCAACCATTTGCATCAATGTTTGACCACTTTAGTGCTAAAGAAGTAGAAGAACCTGTTTGTTTATATGCATACGTATAATTGCCAGCTTCATATATTAGTCCTTGTTCTAAAGTATCTATTGTAGAGCAAAAATAGGTATTAGAAGGAGGGATTTCTATTGTAGTTATTTCTAAATAAGAACTTGGTACTTCCACATCAGTAAGATTATTTGTACTATATCCACCGCTTATTTTAAATTCTATTTCTTGATCCTCTGTAGAATTATTAACAATCATTAACTTTAATTTAGTTGTTCCAAAACCTTTTAAGTCTCCATTACTAGAAGAATATGATGTAACATTATTACTTATATCCTCAGTTTCCCTATAATATGAAATTTTTACATTATCATTCTTTAAATATAATAATTTAAAATATGTTTTTATTTCATTTAGATTAGTTATATCTATGTCTACTATTGTTTCACCAGCGGGTACAGTTAATGTATTAGTGCTATTTCCATCTATTTCTATAGAATATTTAAGTTCACCAATATACATTTCAGCAGCTCTTTTATTATCGATATTCACTTTGAAATATGAAAGGCTGTAAGTAAGCAAAATACATACAGCTAGTACAATAGATATAACACCAATATATTGTTTTACATAATCAATTATTTTTGCCATTTTGTATTCTTCCTATTCACAGTATATATTTTACAAAATATTATTTAAGTATTCAATAAAAAATAGACTATTTCTAGTCTATTTAATAACTATATTAACAATTTTATTAGGAACAACTATTTCTTTAACTATTTCATGTCCTTCAATATGTTTAATAACATTCTCTTGTTCTTTAGCAAGTTTTAATAATTCATCTTTATCAGTATCTTTACTTACACTGAAAGTTGCTCTTAATTTACCATTAACACTTACTGCTATATTAACAGTTTCATCACTAATCTTATTTTCATCATAAGTTAACCATTCACTTTCACATATTGGTTTACCAAGATTTAACATTTCATTTAATTCTTCAGTAACATGTGGAGCAATTGGATTTAATAATACTAATAATGCTCTATAATCTTTTTTACTAATAGTATCTAATTTATCATAAGCATTTGCTAAAATCATTAATGCACTAACAGCAGTATTATAGTTCATAGTATCTATGTCTTCTGTAACTTTCTTTATAGTTTTATTAATCAATATTTCTAAAGATTCAGTATATTCATCACTATCATTTACTTTATCTTTCATTCTATATATTTTATCTATAAATCTCTTACATCCTTTAAGACCATTTTCACTCCATGCAGCATCTTTTTCATAGTCACCTATAAACATTTCATATACTCTTAAAGCATCTGCTCCATAAGCTTTAACCATATCATCTGGATTAACAACATTACCACGAGATTTACTCATTTTTTCATTGTTATCTCCTAAAATCATACCATGACTAATTCTAGTCCATATCATTTCTTTATTTGGAACAAGTCCTATATTATATAAGAATTGTACCCAGAATCTAGCATATAATAAATGTCTTGCTGTATGTTCCATTCCACCATTATACCAGTCTACTCTTTGCCAATATTTCATAGCATCCATTGATGCAAATTCATGATCATTATGTGGATCCATAAATCTTAAGAAGTACCAACTTGATCCAGCCCAGTTAGGCATAGTATCAGTTTCACGTTTTGCATTCCCACCACATTTAGGACATTTACAATTTACCCAATCTTCTATTTTAGCAAGTGGACTTTGTCCATCTTCAGTTGGCTCATATTCAGCAATATCAGGAAGCAATAATGGTAAATCTTTTTCATCCATTGGTTGCCATCCACATTTTTCGCAATATATCATTGGTATTGGTTCTCCCCAAAATCTTTGTCTTGAAAAAATCCAATCTCTCATTTTATAATTATTTACTTTACGAGCAATACCTCTATTAACAAGCTTTTCAGTTATAGCTTCTTTAGCTTCTTCAACAGTCATACCAGTAAATTCTTCACTATTAATAAGTTTATAACCTTTACCTAAATAATCTTGTTTTTCAAAAGCACATTCATCTATACTTCTTCCATCGATTACTTGAATCATATCTAAGTTATGAACACTCGCATATTCATAATCTCTTTGATCATGAGCAGGTACAGCCATAACAGCTCCAGTACCATAACTACCTAAAACAAAATCTCCTAAGAATATTGGAACTTCTTTTCCATTAATTGGGTTAATTGCTTTAATTCCTTCAATTAAACATCCAGTTTTTTCTTTGTTTAATTCTGTTCTATCCATATTACTTTTCTTAGCTGTTTCTTCAATATATTTATTTACTTCATCTTGATTTTTAATTCTTGGCATTAACTCTTTAATAAGTTTTCCATCTGGTGCGATTACAAAGAATGTAATACCATATACTGTTTCAATACAAGTAGTAAATATAGAGAATTTACCCCCGTCAACTATATCAACATCAAGTTCTACTCCACTACTTTTACCTATCCAATTTATTTGACCTAATTTTACTTTTTCAGCAAAATTTGTATCATCTAATCCTTTTAACAAATCTTCTGAGTAATCACTCATTCTAAGCATCCATTGGCTCTTTTCTTTTTGAGTTACTGCTGTTCCACATCTTTCACATACTCCACCTGAACTGTCTTCATTAGAAAGTACTGTTTTACAAGTTGGACACCAGTTAACAGCAATAGTATCTTTATAAGCCATTCCGTGTTTATAGAATTGTAAGAATTGCCATTGAGTCCATTTATAATACTCTGGATCACTAGTAGCAAACTCTCTATCCCAATCAAATGAATAACCTAAATTCATCATTTGACCTTTAAATGTCTTAATATTTTCTGCTACTGCTTGTTTAGGATGTATATGATTCTTAATTGCATATTGTTCAGCAGGTGAACCAAAAGAATCAAATCCCATTGGATAAAGTACATTATATCCTTGCATTCTCTTTATCCTAGCTTTAGCATCTTGAGCTGTATAACTTCTAACATGCCCTACATGAAGACCACTACCACTAGGATAAGGAAATTCTACTAATATATAATAATGTTTATCTCCGCCATTATTAACTGCTTTAAATGTTTTATTATCAAGCCAATATTTTTGCCACTTTTCTTCTATCTTTTTATAATCATACATTTTTATTTACCTTCCCTTCTTTTTAATGCTCTACCAAATATTTCATATAAAGAGTATGTAAGAGCCATTATTACAGCAAAACCAATTACTATAGCCCACATAAATCCTTTAATATTAATAACTAACACAGAACAAAATGATATTATAAATGAATTAATAACTGTAACTATATTAAGTACAGTCTTATAATTAGTTTTTCTCATATCTAAATCATATCTTGCGATAAAATATTTAACCATATCATTATCTTTGAGTTTACTATATTCTTTCCTGCTTTTATTCAGGAATACTGAATAAACAATCATCATAAGCAAGAATATAAAAGTAAAATCATATAAACAACTTAAAAATAACTTCATATTTTCCTCCTCAAAATAAAAGCTTTATAACTTAAGGATGAGTATAACCCACGGTACCACCTTAATTCATAAAGCTTATGCATCTCTTATCTTTATCGCAGAACTGCGTTATTTCTAAAAAAGTAAGTTCAATATATATTATTATTAGTTTACACCTACCACTAACTCTCTTTAAATTTTTCTATACCTACTACTCTTTTCGTCAATCGAAATATGTATGTATTATACTACACCTCAGCTATATATTCAAGTAACTTTAGGAACATTTTTCTAAATACACTTGGAAGACTTCTCATTCTTCTAATAGCAAATCTTTTATCTTTAATACTTTTATCACTAAATATTATCTTATCTATTTTTTCTTTTAATTCGGTAGAAATATTTAAATCACTAATGATACCTTCTATATCTTCATTAATAATTCTCTCAGCATTTATTTCTATATCTTTACCTTTACAATATACAAATATTTTACTTAGTGTTGGTACTTCATCAAATTCTATTACGAAGTCATTATCATCTACATATCTTCTATATGGAACATTTACTTCATCTTTAAATACTTGTACATTATCAGTAAACTTAGTATTTCTAAATACTATTTTATAGTTACGTGTAACTGGTATTATTCCTTCAACACCTTCTACTGGTTGTATTGATACTGAGAAATCATTTTCTTTATAGTAATAATTTATTTCTGTAGTAAAACTTTGTCCTTCTCTATACATTAATGATTCCCCATCATCTTCATATAGCTTATATGTATTACTTCTTCCTGGGAATATTTGTATCTCTAATGTTTTAGGATTAGATACATCATTCAAATTATCACGATTTAATCTTGCCATCGGTATTATAGCACCAGTCTTAGCATAAACTGGGTAATCTTCATCTTTATAGAATGTAACATATCTTTTACCACCAGGGAATTTCTTACCAGTTTTAAAGTCATACCATACTCCATTTGGTAAGAATATTTTATGTACAACTCTATTCATTACTGAGTCTTTTGGATCAACTATAGGAGCGACAAATAACTCACTACCATAGTAAAATTCATTTTTATAAAGTGGTTCATCATAAGTTTCAGGATATTTATAATACAAAGGTTGTATTAATGGAGCACCAAAACTAGAATACTTCTTAGCTTCGCTATACAAGTATGGAATAAGTTTATGTCTTATTCTTAAATAATCATGAACTATTTTTAATGTTTTAGCATCCCACTTCCATGGTTCTCTTTTATAATATTTACCAAAAGAACTAGATAATCTTAATATTGGACTATAAACTCCTAATTGAACATATCTCATATAAAGTTCAGAATCTTCCATACCACCTTTAAATCCACCTATATCATGACTCCACCAACTAATACCAATATTAGCGGCAGTACTATTATAAAATGGAAGTAATTTTAATGTTTTCCAACTTACATTAGTTTTACCAGAATAAAGAATTGAATATCTATGAGGATTAACTCCAAAATTACGACTCATTATAAGTGGTCTTTTAGCTTTATTAACAGCAAGAGTATTATATAAATAATAATTCATTACGAAGCTTCTAAGAGTATTTTCCTTATTATAGTCATCAACCCATAACATATCTATACCTTTTGCCATCATAGGATTAATAATACCCTTCATAAATGAATCAATTAATTTATTATCATAAACATTAAGAGGTATATTCTTATTAGCATCTCTACCAAGTAAAGTAGAAAATGTTTGATAGTTCTCTTCTTCTACACTAATTATTCCTTCAGTTTTAATATTCATTCCTAAATGTACATGATTATTATGTAATCTTTCACCTAATGTTTTAACATCAGGAATACCTACTTTACTAAGACTAAAGCTTATTGAACTATATTTATTTTTAGTCCTTTCATATTCACCAAGTAACATAACAGAAAGAGGAATATCATTCTTCTTAAAGTTATATACTATCTTTTCTATTTCATTTGAATTATATGCTTCATTTTTATTCCACCATACACCTAAAGCATATCTAGGAATTAGTGGTGGTAAACCAGTTAAGTTAAAGTAATCACGAAGGCCTACTCCAAAGTCATTATTATATATAAATAAGTATGTATCTATATTTTTATAATTAGGAGCAATAATATTACCATATTGATTTAATATTGGTGTTCTAGAGTCATCAAATGTAGTAAATCCATCAAGTGAGAATAAGCCTTTATCTAAAGGCACTCCTCCTCCTTTATAATCATCTAAACTATAAGCGCTTCCCTTAAAGTTTCTAACTTCAGGATGATTAAAGTACCATACTTTATCAGTACCAACAATACTTACTTTTAAATATTGATCAGGTAAGAATTTACTTCCTATATATGGTTTTTCTTTTATATATTCTATTATAAATTTACTATTTTTGATAACAAGAACATTGTTATCCTCTTCTACTGTTATCTTAGGTTTACCAAAACTTCTATTAGTAGCAAAAAAAGTAGGATAATCATTAAATGCACCTGTTTCACTGTATTCAAAACGTATTAAAGCATCAGATAAAATACTTATTCTATACGTTTTACCCATAAATACATATGATGATGGAGTCTTACTCTTAGTCATATCTATATAAAATTGTGAACCAAAATCATACATGAATTTTCCTCCTACTTTATTTACTTAATTATTGTTTTAATCTTACCATCCAGTTATTATATATTTCACAGTTAGCACTTGTTGGTGGTGGATCAGCCTTTTCCATCTTAACAATCATTGGTATTTTAAATATTCTACCAAAGGCAACACAAGTACCTGCTTGTAATGTTTTTTGTTTTTCAACTACATCTTCACTCATATTAGGAACTGATTTAGAAATATAATCTAAGTCAGCTGGGTGATTTATTTTAAATATTAAGAAGTTCGCACATTGACTTATAACATTTTCATTTAAGTCAGTTGGTCTTTGAGTAATTAAGTCTAATAATAAACCATATTTACGACCTTCTTTAGCAATTCTTTCAAATATGTTATATCCAAGAAGAGCTTTATCATCTCCTTCTAAAACATAACGGTGAGCTTCCTCTAATATCATATGTATTGGGAAAGTAGCTCTAGCTTGTAATGCTCTTGTAAATTTCATGAACATACGTCCAAATATTTTAACAATACTACGAGCAAATCTATCATCAACATCTTCTAAATTGAAGTTAACAATTTGACATTTTTTATTTCCACTAATTTGTATTTTCTTAATATATTCATCAATTGTTGTATATCCATCAGCACTAAAGAATGCTGCATTCTGACGAGTAGCTAAATCATGAAGTCTAACTTTTAAACTCATCGCTGAGTCATACATAGCTTCATTTAATAAATATCTTTCACTATATAATGTGAAGTTAAGAGCAACTTCCAAATCATGTAATGAATAATATACTCCATCAGCATTATAATTCCATTTACGAGAGTCATCTACAAATCCTTTGATATAATCAGTAATTATTTTACGTTCAGCAAATCTTCCTTCACTATCTATATCAAAACAATTTCTAAACATACGAGTAAAACCTATACCAGGAACTTCAGTTTCTAAAGATAGTTCTGGAGTATTAGTTTCAGTTAATATTTCAAAAATTTGATCTCTAATCTTACTAGAAGTTTGATTAGTATACATTATATTGATAATTGCTTTCGCAAGTATATGATTCTTATAATCTAATGCTTCTTTATCTTCACGAGCAAACATTTTAACATACACAAGTGCAGTTTCAACCATAGCTATTTGAGAGAAGTTAGTCGCATCTAACAAGTTAAGTACATCATCTAACTCAAGAAGGCATACTGGAATACTAAGTTTTTCATAGTCTTTCTTCATATTAGTAGTAATTACTTTAAATGAATAGTAAGGATTATTTTTACTTAAATCTTTAAATGCATTCATATATTCTCCATAACTATCAAATATAAATATATTTGCATTATAAGGAATTATTGGAGAATTAGGAAATATATTTTGAATAATTCTACATATACCATATGTTTTACCACTACCAGTATTACCAAATATAGCAGTATGGTTAGAAAATAATTCATCTATACTAACATTTAATGGAAAATCATTGTATAAAGGACTTACACCTAATCTTATACTTCTATCTTCATTACCAGTAAGTATTTTTAATTCCTCTTGATTAATAATTCTAACGTTCGCATCAAGGCTAGGTTTTTTTATAAGACCTCCAATAAAATCATTATCAGTAAGTTCACCCAAGAAACTAACTTTAATAGTATCTTGTTCAATAGAATCTACTTCTCCTAAAATCTTTTTATCAGCATCTTCAAATACAACATGTAAGTTTATTAAATCTTTAATACCATTAATAGTTTCTTTATTTACACTAACAATCGCACTATTCTTGGTAATTGTAAGAACCTTTCCAAGCATATTAAAAAACCTTCCTCTCTATTCTTAACATAATTTTATCACAAATACTTTTTACAGACAATATAAAAAAGTGTTTTAAAACACTTTTTATTAATTACTCTTCAAAGTAAAATATCCAGGACTACTAGTTCCACCATCTATACGTGCATATGTTTTATCAACATAAGAACTATTATATGCAGTTCCATTTCCACCTACTAAGTTAGTTGCTCCCGCAAACATATTATTACTAGTAGTAACTGAATTAGTTACAAATTTATCACTAGAATATATAGTTTTAGCTTTTGTATTATAAAACATATAACTCATATTTGTTACCTTACTTGTATCAAAATCACTTACATCTAGTGTTGTTGCTTGACTACCAGAAAACATATTACTCATATCGGTAACTTTACTTGTATCAAAATTACTTAAATCTAGTGTTGTTGCTTGACTACTAGAAAACATAACGCTCATACTAGTTACGTTAGATGTGTTGAAATTGCTTACGTCTATTGCCGTTGCTTGACTACCAGAAAACATCCAACTCATATTAGTAACTTTACTTGTATCAAAATTGCTTACATCTAGTGTTGTTGCTTGACTAAAAGAAAACATACCATACATATTAGTTACGTTAGATGTGTTGAAATTGCTTACATCTAGTGTTGTTGCTTGA
>CAVDFY010000033.1:0-5229 GCA_963607925.1 bacterium | reverse complement strand
GTCTAGGACTATTAAATAAACTACCAACAAGCCAAATAAATATAAATGTAACAAGCTCGAAAGATGAAATAATTAGTGGAGATGGGATATTTGAATTAAAAGATAAAGAAAGTACATTTATAGTTTCATCAGACAAATATGGAGACTTTATAATAACTGTATTTAAAAACTATAGAGAAACTAAAAGTAAGGGTGAACTTCTATCTTTAGATATAGAAGGATATAATTTGAATTTTAATAAAGACATACATGAATATGATTTAAATATTTTAGATGAAGAAAGCTTAAATATAGCATATGAACTAAATAATGAAAACGTGGATGTTAAAGTAATAGGAAATGGTAACTTTAATAATACAAAGAATGTTATAAAAATAGTTTTAGATAACGAAGAAGAATATACTATAAATGTTTTTAAATCACAAAAAGTTTCAAAAGTAGAGAATACAGTAACTAAAACTAAAACAATGAGTTATGCAAAAAAAGAAATAGTAAAATATATAATAATTACTATTTCTTGTACTTTAATATTTTTCTTTTATAAATTAGTATTTATTTCAGAAACTACTTTGAATGTTTTACCAAATACTCTTCATAAGTAACATTTTCTGTGAATACTTTAGTAGCTAAATCAACTCCTAAGTATCTATAATGCCAAGGTTCATAACCATAACCAGTTATGAATTCTTTTCCTTTAGGATATCTTTCTATGAAACCATATTTATATGAATTAGCTTTTAACCATTTATATTCTTTAGTTTGATCAAATCTTTCTTCAGTATCATTAAGATCAACTGCTAAACCTAATTGATGTTCTGAATAACCTGGTTTAGCTGAATACAATAAAGCATGTTCAACACCATTCTTTTTAACTGAGTTATTATATAAACCACTTTGTGTGCTCTCTGTTCTATAACCAGATATTACAAGTAAGTTAATTCCATCTTCACGAGCAGCATCAATCATTTTCATAAGTGGCTCAGAAGCAACTTTTTTGATTTTATGTCCACGAGAACTATATTCTTTACTTAATGTAACTAAATCATCAGCTTCATATTTAGTAGGTAACCTATGATATTTATTAACTAAAGCATCTACATCATTATAATTTGTTATTTCTACTGGATCTGTATAAAATTCATTATCAAGTCCGATTTCTACATAAATTACAACATTATCAGTAGTATAATCACTATGTTTATCATAATACTTTTGATATCTCATAGTATTTTCAACTTTATAATATGGACTAGATATAAACATAGATATATCTTTGTACTTTTCAGTTAATAAATATTTTTTAACATCTACATTACTTATTTTAGTAGAAATTAATTCTACATCTTTAACATCATAACCTAAATCTAGAAGTTCTTCTTTATATACATATTCTTCTTTATTTATTTCTTTTCCTCCACTTGTATCCTTATCATTTTCCGGATTATTTATATCTTTAATACATATAATCGCACCCCATAACATAAGAGCACTTATTATAAATATAGTTGTTCTTTTAATAAAGACTTTAACGTTATCTTTAAGATGTCTTTTTCTTAATTTCATCTACATCACATCCTTAATTATATTATACTATAACAAGAAATAATTAAGAATATATTTTTAAAAATTGACACTTTAAATTCATATATTTCACACAAATTCTTTCTATTATTAAAGAGAAAGGAAGGAAAATATGAAAAAGAAAATACTAATAGTAGTATCTATAATTATAGCAGTAGTAATTGTAGTTTTATTATTACCAAAGAAGGAGGAAGAAGATAGTACAAAGTATAAGGATAGTAAGGTAAGTACACAAACTATAACTAATACTTTAACTAGTTCAGGAGAAGTAACAAGTGATACTGTAACTAAATATTTAAATACTAATAGATATTTTAGTGCGATTTATTATGAAGTAGGAGACTATGTAAAAAAAGGAAGTAAAATAGTTAAATATACAAATGGAACATATTTTAAAGCACCATATGATTTAGTAATAACTTCTTATAATGTACCAGATTCAAAAGAAAAAGTAAGAAGTAATAACTATGTTTCATATAAAAGTTTAAGTAGTTTAAAGATGGAACTTAGCATAGACGAAAGTGATATTAATAAAGTATCAGTTAATCAAAATGTAACAATCACACTAAATTATGATGAAACAAAAACTTATACTGGCAAAATAACTAGTATTAATCAAATTGGAAACTATTCATCAAGTGGAACAAAATATACAGCAATCGTAGAATTTAAAAACGATGGTAACATTAAACTTGGTATGAGTGGTAGTGTATCAATAGAAATAGAAAAAGCTGAGAATGTTATAGCTATCCCAATAGAAGCAGTACAAACTAGAGGAAACGAAAAATATGTTTTAGTAGTAGGAGATGATAACGAAACAAGCGAAGCAATCATCACAACCGGAATATCTAATAGTGCATATGTAGAAGTAAAAAGTGGTTTAAATGGAGATGAGACAATCAGAATGATTAGTACTGATACTTCATCAAGTAATAAATCCTTCGATAAAGAAAACAGAGACTTCGATTTTGGTGATATGGAAAGACCTGATGGAAACTTTAAGCCAAATGATTCTAATGGTGGTAGAAATTCAAAATGATAAGATTAGAAAATGTATCAAAAAATTACACACTTGGAACAGAAAAAATAAAAGCATTAGATAGTATAAATTTAAATATTAAAGAAGGAGAATTTGTTTCAATAATAGGTCCCTCAGGAAGTGGAAAAAGTACACTTATGAATATAATTGGTTTACTAGATAATGAACACACTGGAAAATATTATTTAGATAACAAAGATGTTGGAAAACTAAATGATGATGAATTATCTCTTCTTAGAAGTAAAAGTATAGGTTTTGTATTTCAACATTTTAACTTACTTCCTAAATTAACTGCTATAGAGAACGTTATGGTACCACTTTTATATCAAGGATGTACTGAAAAAGAAGCTTACAATCGCTCTAAAGAAGCATTAAAACAAGTAGGTTTATCACATAGAATAAATCATTTACCAAATGAACTTTCAGGTGGTCAAATGCAAAGAGTATCAATAGCAAGAGCAATAGTATCAAAGCCTAAACTCATTTTAGCAGATGAACCAACAGGCGCAGTAGATACTAAAACAGGAGAAGAAATAATAAAAATATTCGAAGATTTAAATAAGAACGGACAAACTATAATACTTATAACACATGATTTAAATATAGCAAGTAGAGCAAAAAGAACATTAAATATTAAGGATGGACAAATAACAGGAGAGAATCATGAAAATAAATAATTTGATAAAAATAGCCTATAAAAATATAAAATCAAATAAATTAAGATCTGCTCTTACTATGTTAGGATTAATAGTAGGTATCTCATCAGTAATTATATTAGTAGGCATCGCAGAAGGAAGTACCACTAGTGTTATAAATGAGGTTTCATCCCTTGGAAGTAATATCTTATCTTTAAATATAACAAGTAGTGACTATAGTATTAAATATGAAGATGTAAGTAAATTATCTAAAATCAACAATATAGAGTCAACTTCAGCATATAAAAATGTTAGCGCTACAGTATCAAGAAATAACGAAACAAGTAGTAAAACGTCAATAATAGGAACAGATAATAACTATATAAATATTTCTTCTCTTAAGCTAGAAAAAGGTAGAAACATTTCAATAATAGATATTGAAAATAAAAATAAAGTATGCATTTTAGGTAGTAGTGCAGCAGAAGAATATTTTAATCTTTCAAACCCAATAAATGAAACTATAAAAATTAACAATGATAATTATACTGTAATAGGCGTATTAGAAGAATCAGGTTCATCATTTGGAAGCAGTACTGATGATAGTATATTAGTACCAATAACTACAATAAAATATTTAAATACAGACACTAAAGTTAATAGTATTTTGTTAAAAGTAGAAGATACTACTAATATAGATAAAACTATAATAAATGTAGAAAATAATATAAGAAGTGAATTTCAAATTTCAACTGATTATTTCTCAGTAACATCAAGTAGTAGTATTTTAGAAAGTATGGATAATATAACAAATACTTTAACTTTATTGCTAGGTGGAATCGCAAGCATTTCACTAATAGTAGGTGGAATAGGTGTTATGAATGTAATGCTTGTAAGTGTAAGTGAAAGAACAAAAGAAATAGGCATTAGAAAAAGTTTAGGTGCCAAAAGAAAAGATATAATGTATCAATTCTTAATAGAATCATTAATGCTTTGTATAACAGGAGGAATACTTGGTATTATCTTTGGTGTACTTATAGGTTACATAATATCAATATTTAACATTTCATTTACTTTATCAACTACAATAATAATACTATCTGTTACAATATCATTATTTATAGGTTTAATATTTGGAATATTCCCAGCATATAAAGCATCCTCATTAAATCCTATAGATGCTCTTAGAAGTGAATAAAAAAGAACTATTATAAAGCTAATAGTTCTTTTACTTTTTTATTAGTATTTTTAAGTTTACCGACAATTATATAAGAAATTATTGCTAAGATATCACCACTAACTAAATCAATAAATACATGTTGTTTAGTACATAATGTAGCTATCATTATCAATATAGATATTATAAGAGTAAGTATCTTCAAATATAATGGGCACTTCTTACACTCAAACATATATAATATGAATAACATACTAACTGCACAATGCAAACTTGGAAAACAATTTTGAGCAGGAGTATCTAACCAAAATACAATTCTTGTCATTAACTCTAAAATACTAGTTCCAGTAACAATAGGTCTATTTACATAAGTAGGATATATTATAAATATTATATTAGCAATCACTGTACACAACACATAAGAAATAATATACTTAATAAAAATATTCTTATCTTTCTTATATAAATAATATGGAATTAAGAATATAAGTAAATACCATATACAATAAGGAATAATAAACCACATATTAAATGGTATTTTGCTATCTATAACACCACCAATTAAATGAGGATTACTACCAAGTAATTTAGATATAAAGTAACACAAAGATTGAAATGCTATTAATACTACAGTAAGTATTAAAGGTTTATATTCTATTTTTTTCATAACACATCACAAGAAAATTATACTATAAATACTAAACTTAATAAAGTTGATTTAAATATTTTTATGTTGTAATATATTTATATAGAATAGGTGATAAAATGCAAAAAGTAATTGATTATATAAAACAATATAT
>CAVDFY010000032.1:0-2926 GCA_963607925.1 bacterium | reverse complement strand
CTCATAAACAGCAATAAAATGCATCCCTAAATGCACCATAACTTTATCATTTGGATTATACATTTTACCATCAGAAGTATTATACCAATATTTAAAGTTTATTTTATTTTTGGGTTCATTCAAAATATAATAAGTATTTTCTTTTCTTAAATAACTATTATTACTATTTATAACATCATCGCTTGTTGTTACCATCCACCATCTATTACCTAAGTTATCAGTATTTGGATGTAAAATCATATTTTCATTAAGTTGATTTAATAATAAATACTTTTTAAATGTATATAAGTCTAAATACTTAGATAAAACTTTTCCCTCTTCAACTCTTAAACCTTTATACATATAATATGGCATTATATCTTTAAATTCATCATAACTATATAAATCCAATTTATCATAATCTCTATTTAACCAATTTATATTATCACCAAATTGATATAAATTAGAAAGCATTACAGTCCCATCAGTAGTTAAAAAACCATTTGCTATTACATTATAATATCTAGTTGATACTACATGATAATATTCTGTATCTTCATAAATAATTTCTATTTTATTAACATTAACATAAATTATTTCATTATTATCATTTAATTTAGCAACTTTAATTCCAACTTTAAAATTATCTTCATCATTTACAGATATAAAACTATTTAAACTTTTAGAAAATACTCCATGTTCACCAAATATTTTTAGTATGGAACCATCTGAAAAAGTAATTTTTCTATATTTATTAGTCTTTTTAACTTTTTCTATCCAAATAGGATACTCATATGTATAACTTCCTGTTTCATAATTCCAAACAAGTAGTAAATCAGTATAATTAATATCTTCTATATTTTTCTCATTACCATTACCTAGTTTTATCTTAGTGCCTTTTATTAAACACCCTGCAGATGCACTAGCAGTAATAGTTATATCTTCAGTAACTTTATTAATAACAATTTTCCCACTAGAGCTAGAATATGTATAATCTGAACCGCTTGTTAAAGTATTTCCACCCATAGTAACAGTTACTGAATTAGGAAGTGAATACCATTGTGAAGTTGTATTCAATTGCAAAGCAGTAGTATAGCTTTGATTTAAATAAGCCGTATCTGTAGTAGATGTTGAATTATCATGTTTTAAATTAGTTAAACTAAATGTTACAATAAATTCCCATTTTAATGATGTAGTATTTGATAAACTACAATATCCACTATCTGTTGTTGCACTATCACAATAACTTTCACCAATATTACCTGCTTCATCAACACCATAAACTTTAGCATAATAGTTACCTGCACTAAGATTTGAAACATTATATGAAGTTAGAGAACTATTAGTTTGATAAGTTGATGAAGAACCAGTATCAGCATTATATAAAATTATATAATAATTAGTAATAGACGAACCACCAGTATCAATCCTATCCCATGATATAAGTGCACTTCCAGATGTAGTACTATTTTCTGGTATACTTATATTAACATTACCAACTTTAGGTATTTCTTTATCGGTAGCAATGACATCTATGTCAACATCTAAAGTCAATTCACCAACATTAATAGTATTAATTCCAGTACTGGATAAAGTTATTATAGTTGTTGTACTATTGGATAAAAAAGAACTTGACGGAGATACTTTAGTACAAATTTGAAAGTCCTTTGTGCTGTTTTTATCAATACTAAATGTTCCAAGTGAAGAACCATTAGAATCAATTAATAGTATATTATCATTGCTCGAATGTAACTTAAATTTTCTTTTATATGTATATGTATTTGCAACAGAAACAGTAAAACAAGCTCTAGCATTACTTCCCTGTAAATTACCAGTTTTTGGAGTAATACTAGCAATCATATTTCCAGATTTATCAATAATAAAAGAGGCACCACCATCCACATTAACTTCAGTATTATTATTATCACTCTCAAAAGTTAATTGAACTTTAAAAGTTTTTCTTTCACCTGCAAGTAAAACATAACCTGAATCCAACTCGTTTCCAGTAGTAGGATCTATAATGACAGTAATAAGACTTACATTATCCGATGTATTAACATTTGCATTAAAAGGAAAATCAGCAAATGTATAGTCATACGCTGAACCATTATTAATTTCAACTAAATAAGTAGCATTAAAATTTTTATCATTTCCAACAACTCTAAAAGATAAATTCAAGCCATCAATAGAGGGATTTGAATATTCAGATAAATTAGTACATTCATTTTCAATAATAGAGGCACTTATAATTTCTAATTTGCCTTGTCTCTTTAAAGAAATTTCACCATTTAAACCTAAACTTTGATTATATAAGGCATATCCAATACTCATTGAGATAATAATAGTAAAAACAAGCACACCTATTACATTATATTTATGAAACTTTTTCATTTTCTACCCCTTTTTTTTCTAGGATATTCATTTATTAAATCATATCTCCATGCCATACCTTCATTTATTAATATAAATATTGTTTTATCTTCATAAGAAACACAATTTATTGGTTTTCTAACTTCACCATGAGCATCTATCAATTCATCAAATGATGTAACACTAACTACATTTAAATCATCAAGATTAGGTAAATCACTAGAATTTACAATAATATTATCATATGTTTTAAATATCTTTTTAAGAATTTTATAATATTTATTATCATACTTATTTTTTAATACAATAATTGCCATAATAAGCACTAAAAGAAGAATAGCAATTGATATACAAACATAACCTGCATATTTAAATATAGTATAATATAATACATTTTGCTGAACTACTTCACTAATTAATGTACCATTATTATTTAAATCACTTGATTCAATAGGTACTTCAATAGTTAAAGAAGTAAGTGGAATATTTAATGAAATATTACTATTTTTACTAATTTTTCTATCTACCAAACTATTTTCAATCATATTTTCTATTACTAAAGAAACCTCCAACATGC
>CAVDFY010000031.1:0-2224 GCA_963607925.1 bacterium | reverse complement strand
TATTATAACAACGCCATCATATCCCAATTTTGTTCTTAATATATCATTAATAATTTTTGATGATAATGACGCTGGTAAATTATCTCCAGTAATTTTAGGATAACTAGAATGTCCAACCATAATCATAGAAACATTATTATCAATAGCAGTAATAAAAGGTTGCAAATCATCATTATATAATTCATCATAAGTTTTATTAACAATAGAAATTTCATTATCATGAGTATCATCAGAAGTACTACCAATTCCTGGAAAATGTTTAACTATAGAAATCAAACCAGTATCTTCAATACCATTAAAAATTTCCATACCATTAGAGATAACAATATCTTTATCATCTGATAATAATCTTTTTCCCATTGCAGAAATATTATAATCGCCTACATCTAAAACAGGGCCAAAAACAGCATTGCATCCAATACTTCCTGCTTCATTTCCAATTATATTTCCAATCTTATATGAAACATCTTTATTATTGAATACACCTACATCATACATATTAGGTATAAATGTAGCCTTCTTATCAGTAATATCATATAATCTCTGTACTGTTCCACCCTCTTGATCTACAGCAATTATCATGTTTAGTTTTAAATATTTATTTAATCCATTAATAAAATTTTTTGATTTCGAATAATAATTCAAATTTGCACCAGTAATAATAAATCCTCCTGGTTGACTTTCTTTTAATGAATCAATCAAAGTATCATTTATTTCATCACCATTATAGTAAACCATTAGCATTTGGCCTATCTTTTCCCTTAAAGTTAAATCACTCAATGAAACATCTTTTTTCTGTATACTCGGCAATATTATAATAGTAAAAATAACTACAAACAAGAACAAAAATAATATAATTATTTTTTTCTTCATTTTATTTTACCTTAAATATGCTATTAGGTATATTAGTTTTAGTATTATCATTAAATATAGTTGTTATATCATTATCTTTGGTATATCCAATTGTTGCTTTAATACTCATAAACATCCCATTAACTTCAACATTATTATCTTTTAATGTAAAAGAACTTAAATCTAATTCGTTAACGGCGCAAGAACTAAACATATAAGACATACTTGAGACATTACTAGTGTTAAAACTACTAACATCAAGTTTTTTTAATCCAATAGTATAATCAAACATACCATACATATTTGTTACTTTTGAAGTATTAAAATTAGTTAAACTCAAATCAGTTACAACACTTGCTCCCCAAAACATATAAGACATATCTGTTACATTACTAGTGTTAAAACTACTCAAATTTAACACAGAAGATTGATTGCCCATAAACATATAAGACATATCTGTTACATTACTAGTATCAAAATTACTCAAGTCTAAATCATTAAGTGAAGTAGTATTATAATCGCATCCGTATCTATGGCTTCTACAATATACTGCTATTGGTGCAGCTTGAGCAAACATATAACTCATATTCTTTACTTTTGATGTATCAACAGCACTATTTAAATTAATAGACGTAATCTGACTATATGAATCACATCTAATTTGTGCATAAAAAGCTAATAAATAAGAAGAGTCTTCTGGAAACATAATTTTACCATCAGCAACAATATATAAATCCATTACAGATGAACTATCGTTCATATAATTAGCATAAAGAAGTACTGAACCGTTTTTTTCTTCAGAAACATCTATAGGAGTACCATTAGTAGCATTTGATTCTAGTTTTCTTCCATCACTATAAAAAGTAATACTATTAACAACACTCTTTTCTGCATCAGCACCAAATGCAATCTCATAATAATCTTTAGACAAAGTACCAACTAAATTATATAAAGATTCATAAGAACAATCTTCTTTTACATCAGAAGCACTTAATTCAGTATATTTTTTCGTTGTAGAAATACAATATGTTCCATCACTCACTATTGTATTAGTAACATTTCCTTTAGCATCTAATTCAAAATTATATTCTAGTTTTTTTCCAGTTGTATCTAAACGATTAGTACTATTACTTACTTTTCTAATCGAATTTCCTTTCATACTTTCTTGTATGTACTTATTAGTAACACTTTTAGTCAAACTTTGTACCTCAGTTACAAAAGTATTCTTTTTAGCAGTATTATACATATTTAATACATTAGGAAGTGCAATTATTACTAATATTGCAAGTATTGCAATTACAGCAAGTAACTCTACTAATGTAAAACCATTTCTATTTTTCATATCTTATCACCTATTTTATTATAATATGTA
>CAVDFY010000030.1:0-11283 GCA_963607925.1 bacterium | reverse complement strand
ATACATTGTATTTCTCCAGTACCAATAGCCCAATTAGGCTCATAAGCTATACTTAAATATTTTAATGTAGATGAATCAATACTACGTAAATAATAATTTAGTTCTTTCTTAATATAATTAAATGGTTTTCTAGTTTTCTTTACTTCACCAACGCAAAGAATAGTATTACATTTAGATCCTAAAGATTTAAATAATTTTTCTTTAGCCATTTCATAACTCTCAAAAACTATTTTTCTTCTTTCAAAGTGACCAATTAAAGTATAGTTAATACCAATTTTCTTAAGAGATTCTAGATTAAGTTCTCCAGTAAAAGAACCCATCTTATATCCAAAGAAATTTTGAGTACCTACTTTATACTTACTATCTTTAAACATTGATAAATATAATATCGGAGGAAATATAATAAATTCATAATCATCAGTTTTCAATTTATCAAAAGACTTTTTAAAATTAACCATATCATCATAAAATAAATAACTTTTTTGATTAAGAATAACTTTTTTCATAAACCCTCCTACTACTTTTTATTTTCACCTGTTAATCTTTCTAATGTTTTAAATCTTCTACCTTCAAGGTATTCAAGAGTTGAACCTCCTCCGGTAGATACATAATGGAAATCAAATCCAAATTTATGTGATGCACTTATAATATCTCCACCAGCAAGTATAGATGGTATTGATTGATTATATAAGAATTTTAATATTTTCTTGGTACCATTTTCATAATCTTTTTCTTCAAACATACCAAGAGGTCCATTCCAAAGAACAAGTTTACTATCTATTAATATTTCATTATATTTAGTAATTGTTTTTGGTCCTATATCATAACCGATATCATCTTTTTCCATTTCATCAATGTTTTTAACTCCATTTTGAGTTACTACATCAACAGGTAAGAATACTTTGCTACCATGTGTTTCTAATAAATTTTTAGCATATTCTAGTCTATCAGCACTAACTATACTAGAACCAACATCTATTCCTTTAGCTTTAAGGAATGTAAAACACATAGCTCCTCCAAGTAATATAGCATCACTTGTATTAATTAAATTATCAATAACACCAATTTTATCATCAACTTTAGCTCCTCCAAGAATTAAGGTTTTTCTTTGATGAAGAGCTCTATCTAACATATCTATTTCAGCGTCTACTAAGAAACCAGAATATGATGGTAAATATTTACTAATACCATATGTAGATGCATGACATCTATGAGCAGTACCAAAAGCATCAAATACAAATATATCTCCAAGACTTGCCCAATATTTAGATAATGATTCATCACAAGAACTCTCAAGCATACGAGGATAATCTTCGAATCTAGTATTTTCAACTAATACTATTTCCCCTTCTTCCATACTTTCAACTGTTTTTGTTAATAAGTCACCTCTAGTAATAGGTACAAAATATATTGGTACATTAATTAATGTAGATAAATGTTTAGCAACTATTTCTAAACTTTTCTTTTCTTTATCTTCTTGTGAAGCAATTCTTCCTAAGTGAGATAACAATATAACTTTAGCGTTATGACTCACTAAATATTTAATAGTTTTTAAACTTGAAACTATTCTAGTATCATCAGTAATCTTTCCATCTTTAATTGGAACATTAAAGTCAACTCTAACAATTACTTTCTTTCCTTCAACATTAGCCCTTTTTATACTTTCCATTTTATATACCTACCTTTCATTTTCTGTGTATATTTTTTCAGCACTTTTTTCTAATTCTTCTAATGTTGTATTTACAACCTCTATGTCAAATTCATTAAAGTCATCTAAATCTATCTCAGTTGGATGATTCTTTTGTTCTTCAGTAAGACCATTATCAAAGTCAGGTCTAACTATATGAATAACTTTAATATTTGGATAAGCTTTCTTTAAATCGTATATTTCTTTTTTAAGTCTTACATCACTTATAATAATTGCATCATAGAAATAACTAAATATTTCTATATCATCTATCATACGTTTAATAAATAAATCATCTTTTTTTAATTTTTGTCTAATTACTCCAGTACCAAGCTGTTGTAAGAATTCACGAGGTTTAGTTTCCTCACTTAAATCCCATCCTGTCATTTCACGAGCATAATACTTAATATGCTTAGCAAGTTGAGTAATAATTACTTTCTTACCATGTCTCTCATATACATCTTTTAAATATGCAGAAAATGTATCCTTTCCATGTTTTGCTTTACCACCAATAATATATATTGTTGGATTTCTAAATTCTACGTCCATATACCCTCCTAATTTGAATTATCACTTTCTTCTGGTAAAACCATCCATGCATTTGGTAAATATCTTTCACCAGAATATCCATATCCTACTGGATTATTTATAAGTCCACCTTTGCCATTTACTATGGCATATAAAGCACTACTTCCACCACCATCTAAGTTAGCAGCATTATATGCTTTATATTTTTGAAAAACATCAGCAAGTTCAGGCATTGATATACCAACTGACTTAGATGTACGACCATCTATAGCAAGTAGCAACACAATACCATCTTGTCTTTGACCAATAGCACTTCTATTAGCTATTCCCCATCCACCATTTCCTTTAAATTCAGCAGACTTTCCATTAACTACTAAGAATGGTCCAAACTCTACAGCTCTATCCATTCCATCTTTTATTGCTTCTTTAGCAGTCTTCTTAGTAAGCATTAATACATTATCTTTAGTAAATCCTATAAGTCCTCCACCCTTATTAATATTCTTACCGGTCGCATAAACTTTACCATCTAAAATAGTCGTACCAGTAACTCTATTTTGACCATTAGGGTGATATACACCAGAAGCATTCATCGCAACTAATGCATTATTATTTTTAGCCATTGTTGATAAATATTCACCACGTTTACCATATTGTTTAGAGAACACAAGTTTAAGTCTAGACGGATCATAAATAACAACCATCTTACCACTCCAATTATCTCCACTTATATCAACAACTTTATATACATCATTTCCTTCATCTTTCTTAAGAACTTGTTCTTCATAAATAGATTCATAAGTATCTTTACTAAAATCAGGATTAAAATTAATTTTAGATGTATCAGTTGGATCTTCAGATTCAATAATTTTATTATTATCAAGTGTCTCCTTAATCATATCTTCACTATATAGAGTATAAGCAAAATATTTATGAGTCATAGTAGTCATCGCAGTAGTTATAAACCAATCTCTAAAGAATGAAAAAGGTCCATAAACTACAAAGAAACAAACAACAGCTATAACATCTACAACTATTAAGAATACACTAAATTTACTAGTCTTTTTATTCTTGTCCTTTTTCTTCATCACTTACTCCTAACTCATATGGTGCATCTAAAGTACCACTTCCTCCAGTAATTTTTAATTCTTTATTTAAATATAACGCAGGTCTAACATTATATTTACTTGTAATAAAGTCTCCATAAAAATTACCTTCTTTATTTATAACATTAATTATTTGATCAGATTCTATTCCTCTAGATAATGTTAATACATTGTTAACATCTCCAACAAACATATCTCCAAGTGAAAGCATACCAACACTAAGATTTACTTTAGTATTTTTTTCACTATTATAATCTAAATTATCTAAACTTAATGCTCCAATATACCAATTAGATTTAACGATATTTTTACTATCTAATGTTTTTAAGTATGTATTATTTAAATAATAGCCAACTGTATTTTTAGTATTAGAGTATTTATTATTATTTCCACCAAATGTTTTAACAACTTCAGTATCATTTTCTTTTATAACACCATTTAATGCAACTTTAGTAGCATCTCCACTATTATCAATAATTTTAAATACTTGATTAGAGTAACTAACATAGGTATTTATTGTTGCATCTTCCAACATAGCAGGTTTTACTTCTAATATTTTATACGGTTCATTCTCTGTACCATTTCCACTTAATAAAACTGACCCAGATGAAATAGTTATAACTGGCCTTACCGCGTAAGTTTTAGTACTTATTTCATTAATACTAACTTCTCCATCAGAAGTTATATAGTAATTATGATTATCTTTATTAAGAGTACCTAAGTAAAAAGTTTCACCATTATTTAAGAAACTACTTTTTCCTCCGGCTTTATAATAATCATATAATGATAATAAACTAATTTTATAAGTAGTATTATTTTTATCACAAGTTATATTTTTAACATCATCAATCACATCTTCACAATAATATGTATTAGTTAAATAGTTAACACTTTCTTTAATATTATTTTCAAACACACCACTACCAGCAGTATCTTTATCATAATTTAACCACTTATTAACATATGATTTATCATAACCCTTTTCAAGACCTGAATACATCATCGTAACACTTTTATCAGCAATAACTTTTAAATTATTATCTTTGTCTATTCCAATAATCCTATACATTATACCTGAATATTCAAGATAGTTATCACTAACTTCACCTAAATATCTATATTCATTCTTTTCTTCATCAAATATTAATCCTTTTGTTAAATCAACATAACTTTGCTTTTTTAAAACACTATCTACTAGAAGAACTGTATTATCTTTATTATTATTTTTACTATTTTCTTTTAAGTAATATTTAATCATTCTAGTACCATAAAAAGCTACAATAAGAAGTAACACTAATACATTTAGTGTTACTAATACAGGTGTAATTTTAAGTCTTCTTCTAGTCATAAGAACTCCTAACTACCAAAATCATTTTGATATGCTATTAAACTAGCATTTATAACTCCATCTATTCCATTGAATTGATCAACAAGATTAGTATCAATACCACCCTTACTATTTTCTTTAACATCTACTTCTAATGAAAGTTCTACTTCACTTCCAAATATAGATTTTAAATTTCTTTATATTTTTTAATTTCTTTAATACATTTTCATGAGCACTTGCTTTATATTTAATTACTAAAAGATATCTATTAGATGTTTTAAATCCCATTAAATAACTAACAAAATATAAAACTCCAATACCAAGTGTAGCAACTATAGCTGGTACATATAATCCAGCTCCTGTCATAATTCCAGCAGCAATTCCCCAGAACATAAATCCAGTATCAACAGGTTCTTTAACAGCTGTTCTAAAACGAACGATAGATAAAGCACCAACCATACCTAAAGATAAACTAATATTAGAATTAATAGTTCTAATAATCATCGCAGTAACCATCGCAAGCATAATTATACATAATGAGAATGCCTTTGAATAAACCACTCCAGTATATGTCTTTCTATATACATATACAATAAATAATCCTATTACAAATGCAACTACTAGTGAGATTAACATATCAACACTAGATACACTACCTGTAAATTGTTCTAAAAATGATTTTTTAAATATACTTAATATCATATTTCCATCTCCTACTTAATACTTCTACATATCGCAAATTTACTTACTGCTTCTCTACAAGAAGGTATATCATTTAATATATTTGCTATATGTAAAGGTAATACTTCATTAAATTTTACTTCTAATACTTGCTTACCAGGTTCATCAACTGTATATCTTGGATAACTTGTATTAAATAAATCATAATTATATAAACTACTTTGTATATTAGAATCAAATGTAATTCTAACATCACTTATCGGATAAGTAAAAGCAGTTCTATGGTATTCAACTATAACACTAGGTACAAGTCCTTTATTTTTATAGTTAGTAATAAACTCTAATAATAATCCTTCAGGATTCTCTATCTCATCTATTTTACCATTTAATATTTTACTATATATATCTTTTGAAATCAACATTTGTTCTTTAGCTGTATAATTATTATGTTTCATCTTTTTTTCAAGTCTTATAAATGTATCTACATCATTATACATCCTAATTCTATATTTCTTTCTATACAAGACTCCATCCATTTTCTCATAATATGAATTTGAATCTCTATCATCAAAATATAAACTTTTTATTAAATAAGATCCATCTTCATAATATGCATTTTTATCTTTACCAAGTATCAAAGATAACTTTTGTTTTAATACTTCAGCAGCACTATTAGATATTTTAAATTTTAATTCATATCTATATTTATATTCTTTCATTCTACATCACCAAAATACTTTTTAACATCACTACTAGATAAGTTAAAATATGATTTAGCATATTTTACTACATAAGAATTTCTATTTTTAGCAAATGTTTTCATAGATTTAATAGATTTCTCCCAATGTGAATACGAATTACCCCAACGTTCAGCATTCTTTTTAAATTCATCTTTTCCTATTTCATCTATTACTTCATCAATTCTTTTTTCAACGTTTTTATAAGCCCAAGTATTATTTAAGTTATAAGAAAGTCTTTCTAAGAATGTACTCTTAAATTCACTACTCTTCATCATATTTCTAAGTAATACAGTTGGAAAATTCCAAGAACCCATACCACTAGGATTAGTATATTCATTAAATGTATTCTGAGTAGTTCTAAAGAATCCAGAATCTATATCATAAAAAATATATTTCCATTTTCCATTATCAACTAATGGATTACTAAAATAACGAGTATTTAATATATCATAGTTAGCTGTATATATTTCTCCAATCCAGAAATCACTAAAACTTTGAATATCTATTTGTTCTTTAATCTTTTCATAGTTTTTACTATTACTAAGACTATTAGAATTTATAAAGCTAATCATGGAATTATATTTTTTTCCAGTACCACTCTTTACTTCACCATCTATTCTAAGAATACTAGTATCAGTCTTAGTAGCTTTAACATTGTAATGATTAGATACAAATGTTTCATCTACTTTTTCACGAATAAAATATATTCCCCAATATTTACCATTAATATATAAAACAATTGGTACATAATCTTGAACATCAACATCAGTATACTTACCCATTAAAGAAGTCGCTACTACATCTTTTATAACAGTTCTTTGATCATTATATTGAAATTCATCTTGACTACCAGTACGAAGTACTAAAGAATCAAAAACAGAACTATCTACATTCTTAAATACTTTATATTTTAGTTTAGCATCTCCATATTTCTTTTTGAATTTAATTTCATAACTTTTCTTTTTATAACTTCTAGTTGACCCTCCAAATAATTTAAGACCAACATTAATACTGAATCCTTCACCTTCTTTATCAAAGTAATCAACGTATCCACTTTCCTGAACTTTACTATTCAAGCTAGTGTTATTATTAACTTTATTTAATTTTTTAGAATCTATTATTAATGACATAACAGAAGTTTTATGACTAGTATCAAGTATATAAGAATAATTATTAACATCGCTTGATAACTTACCTGCTTCTTTACTCATTATTCTTAAAACAGTAGTCTTCTTAATAGTAAGAGGACTACTGTAAACTTTAGAAGATGTCGTCGGTTCTGAGCCATCTAGCGTATAATAAATTTTTCCACTACCTGTAAGAGTTACTTTAAATTCTTTATTGCTATCATATATTCCAGATTTAATATCTGCATATGGTACATAACTTATTGCTTCAGTTCCACCACCATTTTTACTACCAGGTGTTGGTTTACTAAAGTATAGTATTGAAGAACCACTTCTACCCATCGAATATCCAAGTGGTACATTCGCAACCATAATAGAATCTATTATTTCATCACTCTTAGTTAAATATACAGCTTCAGTATCACCAAGTTTAAATGAAGCATGTTGATATTTACTATTAGATAATTTAGTATCACCTGATGCCATTACTATATAATATTCTCCACTCTTAAGTTCTACTTTAGGTAACTTATAAGAACATAAAGTATTATCACTAGTAGTTAAACAATAATTACTAAGATTAATTGTTTTACCACTATTATTATAAAGTTCTATCCAATCGTAATAATTACCACCATTTTGAGCTAAATAAGAATAATTATTATTCATTACTTCACTAATTATCAAGTCTTTAGGTGTACTTAAATACTTCTTTTGAAATGACTTTATACCAGCAACAGTATTATCAAATCCAGGACTAATTGCATTATTTTGTAAGAATTTTCCATCTTGCTTAATATAACCTATACCATTAGGTAAATTCTTATATTCAACTTTATCAACTATCTTACCTTTATTATTAGTAAGAACAGCAAATCCATTTTTACTATCAAGTTTAAATCCAGTACTTAATTCATCACAAGTTTTACAACTCTTACCAGAAGTAAATACAACAGCTACTTCACCAGGTTCTAAAACTTTACTTGGAAATTGCCATTTAAAACTTGCAGCTTCGCTATTAGAAAGTCCATAATTAGCAAGATTAACACTATTCTTACTAATATTTTTAACTTCTATATAACCACTATATTCACCATTTTTATTTTTAAAGTTTCCCTTGTTATTCGCAAGTATTTCATTTATCTCTATAACTTTTTCATCATCACTTATTAATGATGCTAAGAATTCACTTCTTCCTTCTTTAGTATTTGCATATCCTGGAGTAGCTTCAGTTTGAACAACCCATTTACCATTTAAATCACGAGCCATAACAGTATTTCCATCAAGGGCAACTGTTTCAACAGCATCAACAACTTTACCATTAGGTTTAAATAAAGTCATTACTTCTCCACCAGCAGCTTTAAGTTTAAAGTTAGCATACAATCCTTCACTTCTGTTTCCACTTAAGAATACAACAACATATTCTTTAGGTCCAATTATAGTTTCAGGAAATACCCATTTAACTTTACTTTCTTCATCACTAAGGCCATAATCTTTAAGATTAATATCTTTTTCATTTCCATTATATATTTCTACATAATCATATATTTTACCATTTGGATCAGCATAAGCACCTTTATTAGAAGTCATAACCTCATTAATAACAAGTTTAGATATGTTAATTTCACCATCAGTAAGCTCAGCTTTATCCAAAGAATTAGCCTTTTTATCAGATATATAATTTACTAAAGTTAAAACTACTATCATCATAATAGCAATAACAAAAAATCCTAAATTATTTTTAAGTTTCTTAAAATTAAATCCCATATCAAAAACTCCTATTATAATTATACTATAATAAGAGCTATATTTCCATTGCTATAAAAATTTTTTATATAATTTTACACAAAAAATCTAAGATTTATTCTTAGATTTTCTATTCTACTGTAACACTCTTAGCTAAGTTTCTAGGTTTATCTATATCACATTTATTAAGTTTAGCTACGTTATAAGCAAGTAATTGACATGCAACCATTACTACTAAGTTTTGACAATATTCACTTGTTAAAGGAACAACTATATCATAATCACTAATATTTTTATCTATATTTATAGATTCTTTTCTAATAGTAATTATTTTAGCCCCTCTAGATTTAGCTTCTATAATATTACTTATAGTTTTTTCACAAACAGAAAATTCAGTTAATAATGATATAACTGGAGTATTTTTAGAGATTAATGCTATTGGTCCATGTTTAAGTTCTCCAGCCGCAAAACATTCACTATGTATATAAGATATTTCCTTAAGTTTTAAACTTGCTTCATAACAACTATAAATATCTACACCACGTCCAATATAATACATATCTTTTTCTTTATATATTGATTTCGCTACTTTAAGATAATCTACTTTTCCAATTACATCTTTAATAAATTTAGGTAACTTCTTAAATTCTTCAAATATTCTAACTAATTCTTTTTTATCTATTATTCTATTTCTATACATTAATTTAAGAGTAAGTAAACTACATATATAACTTTGACTAAAGTATCCCTTAGTAGTCGCAACACATATTTCTGGTCCAGCAAGCATAGGCATAACCATATCAGCTTCACGAGCTATTGTTGATGATATAACATTTACTATAGCAAGAGTATCTACTCCTTCACTCTTACACATACGAAGGCTTGCAAGAGTATCAGCAGTCTCTCCACTTTGAGACAAAACAACTACAAGAACATCTTTATCAAAATAATGATTTAAATATCTATATTCACTAGCATTATAAACATTACAATAGAAGTCTCTAGTAGTGGCATGTTTATCTATAAAATATTTACCAATTAATGCAGCATGATAAGCACTACCACAACCAACAAAATCAATACGTTTATATTTGCTTAAATCAACTACTGCATCACTAAATTCACTATCATTAACAATATATTTAGCATATAACTTCTTAGCTACTTCTTCTTGTTCTTCTATCTCTTTAAGCATAAAGTGTTCATATCCACCCTTTTGAGCACTTTCAATATCATATGTAGCAGTTTCAGTTTTCTTAGGAATAATTATTTCATTATAATATACGTTAAAACCGTCACCAATCTCTACAATCTCATTATCTTCTAAGAATATATGTTCCTTAGTATATGCTAAAAACGCAGATATGTCACTTGATAAGAAATATTCATTTTCTCCAACACCAAGAACAAGCGGAGCATCTTTCTTAACACCATATAATTTATCTTTACCTTCAAACATTACGCCTAAAGCATAGCTACCTTTTACTAATTCAATAGCTTTTTCAATAGCTTCAAGTTCATTATCACCATTATAATATGAATCAATTAAAGCACACACTCTTTCAGTATCTGTTTCACTCTTAAATTCATATTTACTTACTTGTTCTTCTATTTCTTTATAATTTTCTATAATTCCATTATGAACTAAAACAACTCTTCCAACTTTATGAGGATGACTATTTTCTTCACATACTTTGCCATGAGTAGCCCATCTAGTATGAGCAATACCACAAACTGCTTTATCAAAATCATAACGTTTAGTTTTATTTCTTAAATTTTCTATTTTACCAACAGACTTTACTATTCTTATTTTATTATTATCAAGAACTGCTATACCTGCTGAATCATATCCCCTATATTCTAAAGTTTCAAGAGCATTTAGTAAAACTTCTTTTACATTTCTTTTTCCTTTATAACCTACTATTCCACACATATATATAATTCTCCTTATATAAATTATATATTATATTTTTATAAATTGATATCAATTTCACTGTTACTTTACACTCAAAAAGTGAAGTTTAAAACATCACTTTTTATTATAAGAACAATAATCATTAAATTTATCACATATAAATTTTTTATTTTTTTCTAAGCCAAATTTATCTTTAGGTAAATTTTTATTTAGCCTATCCTTTTTTAATTTAAGTATTCTACTCACAGCTTTGTTTATTGTTTCTTCGCTTATGTTACCATCTTTTACTTCATTTTCTATCAAGTCAATAACTCTTTTAGAACCATTTGGCATAATAAACATGTCAACTCCAGCATTTATAGCAGTTGTATAAATATTCTTTTCAGAATAGTTACTAACTAATGCACCCATATTAACTGCGTCTATTAT
>CAVDFY010000029.1:0-5395 GCA_963607925.1 bacterium | reverse complement strand
TCACCATATCTTTGCTTTCAAATTTACTTATAATGTTTTTAACATCATCAACTGTTCCGAATTCTGGTTGTTTTAATATATTAGCTTTACCTGTAAATCTAACATCCCTTTCGTTAGCAAAATTTGTAAGTGCATTATAGAACGCATTATATACAACTTCATAATTTTGAACATAATTACCAATTATTGGTTTTATTTCAAATTCTAACTTACTAGGAACTTCATCTATAGGCGTCCCAATTAACATTTTGTTTAACAATTCTGTGGTTTTAGATATTTCTTCTACTGGAATGTTTTCTTCAAGGTTAATATTCTTGTTTTCAACATGTCCTTTATCAGTTATTACTATAGCTATTAGTTGTCTACTTGTTAGTGGAACAACTTCTACTCTTTGTAATTTGTTATCACTTGATTCTTTACCAAGAATTACTGAAGTGTAGTTTGTCATATCACTTATAATTTCTAAACTTTTACTTATTGCATCACTTAATGCAAGTTCGTTGTTGTTAAATATAGTTTGAAGTTTAAGCATATCTTCTCCACTTATTTTTCTTGGCTCCATCAAGTTATCGACATAATATCTATATCCATTTTCAGATGGAACTCTTCCTGAAGATATATGTGTCTTTTCTAAGTAGCCTAAATCTTCAAGAGCAGCCATATCATTTCTGATAGTAGCACTAGAACATTTAAACTTTTTACATAAAGATTTACTACCAACAGGTCTTGCAGTTTTTACATATTCTTCAACTATTGCTCTTAATAGTTCTCTTTGTCTACTTCCTATCACATTATACCTCCTTTAGCACTCTTTTTCTTTTAGTGCTAGTATTATTATAGTATGCAAATTTAGCAATGTCAATACCATAGTGCTAAATATTTCTTGAAATTTTTGTGTAATTAAAAAAGAACTTTAAAGTTCTTAATTTAATGGTATATTAAATATCATTGGTAGTACTTGAATTATTGCTACTCCTACTGCAAACATTGCTAATATTATTAATAAACTATACTTTTGTTCTTTTATTTTATTACTTACATTATAGAATATTACTGATATGATTCCTGCTACTATCAATCCGGCTCCTAATACTAATAAATATTGTAAATTAGTTGGATTATCCGTCATAAGTGGGCTTTCTAAAATACTCTTAATTTTACTAGCACACATAACACCTAATCCTGTAACACCATGACTAAATAAGAATATTATTCCAAACACCGGAACATTTAAGCCTACAAATAGCCCAGCTAAGAAAAATATTGTTCCAAAAAAACACATCATAAATTGGTCGGATCCATATTTTATATTAGTGATGCTTATCAAAAATATGCATACTGCGAATATTCCACTTATCAGTGCTTTTCTTGAATTATTTGTTTCTTGTTTTTCTTTTTTGCTTCTTCCATTTTTTATATTAAGTATTGCTTCATTTATTTCATTTATTGTCTCAGTTGGTTTTTCATTATAAAGTTCTCTTAATTTTTCTATTTTACTATCAAAATCCTTCATATATACTTACCTCTATTATAAGTATATATTATTTATTTCTTTATGTAAATTAAAAAAAGTAGTTTTTAACTACTCTAGTTCACGTAAGAATTTTTTGCTTTTTAACCTTACTCCTGAATATTCATCATAATATTCACAAAGTATACGATTTATTGTTTTTGATGTTCCTTCATCTATATCTAGAATTGATATTTTGGATATATCTACATAATAATAAAGTCTTAATAATTTAAGTACTTTTTCATCTATGATAGGCTCGTTTTCTCTACAATTCGAACAAATATATCCACCTCTTGGCATAGATAATGTTACTACTTTTGAACTACCGCATTTAACACATTCATCTAAATTTAGGTTTATACCAATATAGTTTAAATATTGAAGTTCTAGTATATTAGTTATTAACATTGGATTAAATCCTTCTTCTATTTTTAGAATAGCATTTTCCATTAGCTTATATACTTCGTTACTTTCTGATTCTTTATAAACATGTACTGCTAGCTCACATATATAAGATAAGTAACTAATTTTTAGAATATCACTTTTAATATTTAGAAAATAATTTTCTATATCGCCTTCTATAAGTGTAGAAAGGCCTTTTTCATTATAATAAAGGTGAAAAGTACCATAAGCGAATTTTTCGCTTGGTAATCTTAATTTACTCTTTAGACTTTTACATCCTTTTGATACACAGCCGATTACGCCCATATCCTCTGTAAAAATATTAATAATTTTGCTTGTTTCTTTAAATGGGGTAGTACTTACTACTATGCCTTTAATGCTTATAATCTTCATACCTTCATAAAAGCATAAAGATTATTTCTTTATGCTGTTTCCTTTCTTATATTCTAAGTAATATTCTATCTTACCTGTTTCTTTAAATTTTTTCCATGCTTCTTTTTTTGTCATTTATTCTCTCCTTACAATATTATATTGTAGGAAAAATAAATTATTTATTCATCTTTTAATAAATATCCTAAATCTTTTATATATTTATCTTTTTCTCTCCATTTTTTTATTGTTTTACAATAAAGTTCTAAATATACTTTTTTACCAAGTATTTTTTCCATATCAAGTCTTGCTTCATGTCCTATTGTTTTTATCATGTTTCCATTAGAACCTACTATTATTTTACGAAGTGAATCTCTATCAACTATTATATCTATATAGATATATGCTATATTATTTTTTTCTTCGTAACCAGTTAGTTTGCAAGATATTGAATGTGGAACTTCTTCATTTGTATGAATGAATATTTTTTCACGAACTATTTCAGATAATCTAAAATCCATTTCTGCTGTTGTTGTTTCATTACCTGGGAAGTATTTAACATTATCTGGCAAGTATTCTTTTAATACTTTTATTAATCTATCAATGTTATCATTATTAAGTGCTGATACTGGTATTATTTCTGCGAATTCATATAAATCTTTATACTCATTTATTTTTAATAATATATCATTATCGCTTAGTTTATCTATTTTATTTAGGATAAGGAATACTGGTTTATTAACATTTTGAAGTTTGCTTATTATAAACTCATCGCCTTTTCCTTTATTTGTACTAGCATCAACTACTAGAAGTAGTATATCAACATCATTAATTGAGTAATACGCCTGACTATTTAATGCATTACCAAGTTTATCAATTGGTTTATGAATACCAGGTGTATCTACAAAAACTATTTGTGTATCTGGTTCATTATAAATTCCTTCGATTAAGTTTCTTGTAGTTTGTGGTTTAGGTGAAATAATAGCAACTTTTTCTTTTATGATTTGATTTAATAATGTACTTTTTCCAGTGTTAGGTCTACCTATTATACTTACAAAACCACTTTTCATACTAAGTCCTCCTTAGTAAATGTAGTATTCATTACTTTTTCAAATGTCATTACTTCCATTTTTCCACTTTTAGTCATTATATTAAATATAACATCTTTATCAAAGAATTCTAGAAATGTTTGTTTGCATATGTTACATGGATAGCATATTTCATCACTACTTGTCATTAAATATAATGCTTTGAATTCTCTTTCTCCGTGAGTTACTGCATTATTTATTGCATTTCTCTCTGCACATATAGTTCCTCCGAATGACGCGTTTTCTATATTAACACCTTCGTAGAAATTTCCATTCTTTGTTTCTACTATGCAAGCAAAATGCATATTTGAATATGGTGCATAACTATTTTCTAATAATTTTTCTAATTTATCTTTCATACTACTCCTTTATTAAAATAATGCTACTACTTTTGGTAAGAATATTATTAATCCTACTATAATAGCTACTATCGCAAATACAAATACTGCAGCTGCTGCTGTATCTTTTGCAACTTTTGCAAGTGGGTGGTAATCTTCAGTTACTAAATCTACTACTGCTTCTATTGCTGTATTTATTAGTTCACATGAAATTACAAGTCCTATTGTTAATGCAAGTATCGCCCATTCTACAGGATTTACTTTAAATATAAATCCAGCTATAACTACTATTAATGCAACACCTACATCTACTGCTAAATTTTGTTCGTTTCTGTAGGCATATTTAAGTCCTTTAATTGGATAAGTGAAACTTAAAAGAAACTTTTTAATTCCTTTTTGGCTCTTTCTCTCATCTCGTGATATCATATTCATTTAAAATACTCTCCTCTTCAGCTCTCATAACTTTTTTATCTTCTTCTGTCATGTGATCGTATCCAAGTAGATGTAATAATCCATGTACTGCTAAATAACAAAATTCACGTTTTATACTATGTCCATATTCACTAGCTTGTTCTACGCATCTGTCGTAGCAAATATATATTTCTCCTAGAAATCTAATATTATCATATTCAACATCATCTACTTCTTCAAAAGCAAACGAAATAACATCAGTAACAGCATCTTTATTTCTATATTCTCTATTAATTTCTTGTATTCTTTCTTTATCTACTATTACTATATTTAACATTGGATTATTAACTTTTAGATGTTTGCAAGCAAATTTAATTACTCTATCTAATTCATTAAAATCAATGTCTTCATGGTCTGTTGTGTTTATTATATAATCTTCCATAACCCCTCCTAAATAATTTTATATACATATAATACTAATGCTATTAAAAGCAATACACTAAGTAAATTATAAAACCAATCTCTTTGTAAGAATTTTGGCATATGATTTCTAATTGCATTAAGTGCTGTATAAATTAAGAATCCTGCGATTCCACCAACAACATTTAATATTATATCATCTATGTCAAATGTTCTACCAATATAATGTTGTGTTACTTCTATTGTTATGCTTGATAATAGTGAAACTAATGTAATAGTTCCAAGCCCTTTTATCTTACAATAGCTAGTTGCAAAGTAACCAAGTGGTATAAATAAAAGTATGTTTCCGAATACTTGTTTATAAAAAGCTTTAGTACCTACATCGTATCTAAGTATTTCTCTAAATGGCATTAAATTAGTACCACCACCAGGTAAATCTTGACTAGTTACTAATTGGAATAGTAAAACTAGATAAGCTAGAAATAATATTTCAAGTATTTCTTCATAAAGACAAAACTTTCTTTTATCACTAGTCATTATATAAGTTACTCTTAATATAACAACAATAGTTAAGACTATAACTAATGTTGGCCAAGACATTTTAATAACACTTCTAATTGCTGACTCCATTTAAATCATCCTTTTCTACTATATTAGAAGTAACCCCTATATTCTCGTAAACCTTGAAAAATACTTCTATATTCATTTTACTACGAAATACCTCTTTTTTCAAAACTTTTTTAGAAATAATATACTCATTATCATTAAGTTTACTTTTGATTTTACTTTCGCTTCTTTTAAGTGCTTCTTCGTATGCTTCATTTTCTTTTATATTAAACTCTTTATATTTATAT
>CAVDFY010000028.1:0-3765 GCA_963607925.1 bacterium | reverse complement strand
TTATCGCCAAAATTCTAAAATTCACAAAAAAAGAAGCATATTCTATTTTGAATATACCTCTTTGTCAACAATCTGAAAAAGATAATCGTTAGATTATCTTTTTTTTAATTTAAATTATGTTATAATTGTATTGAGGTAATAATATGAGAGGCGTATATATACATATTCCCTTTTGTAAGAATATTTGTAGTTATTGTGATTTCTGCAAATTTTTATATAATGAGGAATGGGCAAATACTTATTTAGATTTTTTAAATCAAGAAATTAATGAATATTATGAAGGAGATAAAGTTAAAAGCATCTATATTGGTGGTGGAACTCCTTCTAGTTTAAGTATAAGTAACTTAAATAAATTATTTGAAATAGTTAGTCATATAAGAACTATAGATGACGCAGAAATAACTTTTGAATGTAATATTAACGATATAAGTTCTGAACTTTTAGAAATTTTAAAAACTAATAATGTTAATAGACTAAGTATTGGAGTAGAAAGTTTTAATAAAAAGAATCTTAAATTAATGAATAGAAATCATAGTAAAAAAGATATAAGCGAAAAAATTAATTTATGTAAAAAGATGTGGTTTAAAAATATTAATGTTGATTTAATATATGCTTTACCAGAAGAGAGCCTTTTTACTCTTAAGAGCGATCTTAATAGTATGCTTAAACTTGGTGTAACTCATATAAGTACATACTCATTAATAATTGAAGAACATACAATATTACATAATAATAAAACTATGCCTATAGATGAACTTCTTGATTATAAAATGTATAAACATATATGTAAAAAACTTAAGAAAAAAGGTTTTCATCATTATGAAGTTAGTAATTTCTCATTACCAGGATATGAAAGCAAACATAATTTAATATATTGGGATAATAATGAATATTATGGTTTTGGACTTGGAGCTCATGGATATATAAATGAAATGAGATATGAAAATACAAGAAACTTTAATAAATATTTAAATGGTCAATATAGATTAAATGAATTACTTGTATCTACTCAAGAAGAAATGGAAAATGAAATAATACTTGGACTTCGTAAGTTAGATGGCATAAGTATTAGTGAATTTCATCAAAGATTTAAAAAAGATATATTTAAAGTATTTAAGATAGAAGATGCTGTTAATAAAAAATATCTTGTAGTTAAAGATGATAAAATATATATACCAGAAGATAAAATTTATGTTATGAATGAAATAATTAATATGATTATATAGAAAGGAAAAAAGATGAAAGTATTAAAGTTGATAGGGGACTTAAAAAAATATATTTTTATTATGATTGTTTTTTCTGTTACTCAAGTATTTTGTGAATTATATTTACCTAATATTATGAGTAATATTGTAGATACAGGTATAGCTAATGCTGATAAAGCGTTCATTACTAAAGAAGCTACCATTATGTTTATTACAACTATTGTATGTTTAATATCTCATACTTTGGTTGTTTATAGTACTGCGAAGTTTTCAAATAACTATGGATATAAAATTAGAAAGGCATTATATTCTAAAATTACTTCTTTTAGTAAGAAAGAGATTGATGAGTTTGGAGCTTCTACTTTAATAACAAGAAGTACTAATAACGTAAGTAATATAACTTCTACGTTTAGTTTTGGACTTAGACTTATTATATTTGCTCCAATAATGGGAATAGGAGCTGCAATAATGGGATATAAGACAGCTCCTAGTTTAGCACCTATAGTACTCGTAGCAGTTTGTATATTAGTACTTGGGCTTACAACAATATTTGTTCTTGTGTTTCCTAAATTTGAAATTCTTCAAAAATTACTTGATAAACTTAATGCATCAACAAGAGAAATATTATCAGGTTTAAGAGTAATAAAAGCGTTTAATAAACAAGACTACTTTAAAAAGAGATTTGATAAAGTAAATACTGAAAATAAGAAACTTAATATATTCTTAAATAAAGTGTTATATTTAGTAGAGCCTATGATGTCACTCATAATAAATATTGCTACGATTGTTATAGTTTATGTATCATGTGATTATTTAAGCCTTGGAACTCTTGAGATTGGTTCTATGATGGCATTTATTCAATATATGTCTACTGTATTATTAAGTTTTATGATGCTACTTGTTATTATATTGAATATACCTAGGGTAATAGTATCATTTAAAAGAATAAATGAGGTATTAAGTGTTGAACCTAGTATAAGTAATACAGGTAAAATTAAACTTTCTAGTTTAGAAAGCATTGAATTTAAAAATGTATATTTTAGGTATGATAAAGCACATGAAGATATGCTTAAAAATATATCATTTAGAATAGAAAAGGCAGAAAATATTGGTATTATAGGAAGTTCTGGAAGTGGTAAAACTACTATAGTTAATTTGCTTTTAAGACATATTGATCCTACAAGTGGAAATATATTAATAAATGGTATTGATATTAAAGAGTATGATATAGAGTCTCTTAGAAATATATTTGCATATACTCCTCAAAAAACATTATTATTTAAAGGTTCTATTCGTGAAAACTTAACATTTGATAAGAATCTTGCGAATAATGTACTTGATAATGCATTAGATGAAGCAGCTATTAAAGATTTTATTGATAATAATAGTGAAGGATATGACTTTAAAATTGAACAAGCAGCAGTTAATCTAAGTGGTGGTCAAAAGCAAAGAATGTCTATCGCTCGTGCTTTACTTAGCGGTGGAGAGTGTTTACTTTTTGATGATTCATTTAGTGCTGTTGATTATATAACTGATAAAAAAATAAGAAATTCGATAAATAAAAATTATAGTGATAAAATGGTTATACTTGTTACTCAAAGAGTAGGTACTATAAAAGATGCTGATAAGATTATAGTAATAGATGAAGGAAAAATAGAATCTATAGGAGACTATGATACTCTTGAAAAAACAAGTAAAGTGTTCAAAGAATTTGTTGATTCTCAAAAAAGGGAGGTGGCATAGATGAAAAAACAAAATAAAGCTCCTTCTTTTAAAGAAATAGTTTCTAAGACATTTAAAATAATTAAAGATTATAAAAATCATTATATACTTATAATATTGTTTTGCTTACTAGCTGCTTTGTTTAGTGCTCTTGCTCCTTATTTCTTAGGATATGCGACAGATAGTTTATATGATTCTATTAAGAATGGAATTGAATTTAATTATCCATACATTATAAAGGTTCTAATCATAGTTCTTATTTGCTATGTAATAGATGCATTATGTACATATTTTAAAAGTTATATGTCATCTAAATTAGGTCAAGAAATTGGATATGATTTAAGACGTAAACTTATTAATAAAATAAATGTTACTAAACTTAGAAAATTAGATAGTATGAAGAAAGGGGATATTATTAGTAAAATAACTAATGATGTAGAAAGACTTACTGATAATATTACTGAGATTATTCCAGAACTAGTATATAATGTGTCATTAATAATTGGTGTTATTATAATGATGTTTGTACTTAATGTTAAACTTGCTCTTCTTACTATTTTGGCTATTCCAATTACATATTTATTATTATCATTTGTAGTTAGAAAAACGCAAAATTATTTTGAACTTAATCAAAAGGCTATAGGAAATGTTAATTCTTTTGTAGAAGAGAGTGTTACTAATAATGATGTAATAAAATCATTTAATAAAGAAAAATATTTTAATAGGAAATTTGATAAAGAAAGTAAAACTTTAGCTGAATATGGTTTTAAAAGTAGTTTTTATAGTAGTTTAGCTGTTCCATTTAATAAAGCTATTGGAAACTTAAACTATATTATTA
>CAVDFY010000027.1:2697-10575 GCA_963607925.1 bacterium | reverse complement strand
GTTCTTAAGAATGTTGCTAATAGAGAATCTGTGTTCTTAATACCTGTTTTAGCAAACACCGAAGTTAGTCCTGAAAATACTGAAGCTAGTAAAGCATAAATTATATACATATATTATCTCCTAGTAGTATTATGGCTTTTTATTGATTTTTCATTCTTTTTGTGGTATAATCTTGGTGTTTTTTAAGGGGGATTTATGTTTGGAGAAGAAATAATTTTAGGATATAAAGAAGCTAGTGTTGATAATAAAGGTAGAATTATACTACCAAAGTTTACTGGTGCTGAAACTGGTGAAAAAATAGCTATAGTTGATAATGGACCCAGATCATTAAAACTATATGCTGTATTAAGCATGAAGAAAATAATTGATGCATTAAATAAAAATTGTAGTCCTGATGAGTTTGAAAGATTACAAGTTTTAAATGATAGATTACAATTATTATATTATTCATGTCTTGCTACTAGTAATGTCGATTCACAAAGAAGAATTAATATACCAGATCAAATAATTAAAAGCCATGGTTTTACTGATAGTGTAATTATGCAAGGCTGTGGTACAAACTTAACAATATATAGTGACAAAGAATCTTATGAACTTTATGTTAAAAAATTAAGAGCAACTAAATAGCTCTTTTTTGTTATAATTAAACTGGTGATGATATGAAAAATATAAATTTATTTAAACATAATAGTATTAAAATAACTGGGAACTTTAATATATACATTGATCCATTTGAAATAGATAATGAAACTAAAGATGCTAATATTATATTTATTACACATAGTCATTATGATCATTTTTCTATTAAGGATATTTTAAAAATTAAAAATGAAAATACTATAATTGTTAGTACTAAAGATACTTATCAAGAGCTAATCAAATATTTTGATAGTGATAAAATTATAAATGTTAGTCCTAATAATAGTTATGAAGTTCTTGGTATAAAGTTTAATACTATTAGAGCATACAATGTAAATAAAAGTTTTCATCCTATAGATAATGATTGGGTTGGATATATTATAGATATTAACGATACTAAATATTATATTATGGGAGATACTGATATTAATGATGATGTGTTAAAAGTTAAATGTGATGTTTTATTTATACCTATTGGTGGCACATACACTATGAATTATAAAGAAGCTGCAAGTTACACAAATATTATTAATCCTAAAACAGTTATTCCTACTCATTATGGTTTGATTGTTGGAGATGTTAAGTTAGGTCAAGAATTTAAATCCCTTATAAATAATAATATATCTTGTGAAATCTATATCAAATAAAAAGAATGATTAATCATTCTTAAAATCTTTTAGCAAATTCAACTTCTAGTATATCTAGAAGTTTTTTATCACTTACTGTTTTAACAACAGTGTTTAAATCTTCCATAAATTCTTCTACTATTTGGATTTCTCCGCCTGTTATTTCTACTAGATACATATATTTTTTACCTTTGTATTCTAGTTCGTCAACTACTGCGAATTCTTTATCATTTAATATTAAAGTTTTAACTTCTTCTTCCATTATTTACTCCTTACTTGATCCATTTCTTGATTATGTTCATGTTCTTCAACTATTTCTGTAAATCTAGGGTCACTTCTTACAATATCATTTACTGACACTTCTATTTCTCTATTTTTATTACAAGTTCTGCAATCTGGGTTAGAACATTTTTTTACTATTGGATTTCCATCTAGAATAAATGCTAATTGTTTATCAGGATATGCCATATAACAGCAATCTTGATCATCTATAAGACTACATATATTTCCTTCATCATCTTTATAATCTGGATGATCACTTCTATACTCACTATATACTGTTCCGACTGCTTTGTTGTATGCTTTTTCTTCTTTAAAATCAGCTATTTCATCAGCGAATATATATCCTAAAGCACCTGTTCCAAGTGTACCTACTGCTAAACCTACTATAACTGCTCTTTTTAAAGCTTTTTTAGCATTATCAACTATTTTATTAACATTTAATCTTTTTTTACTTCCAGTTTTAGGATTTACTACATAATACTCATTCTTATTTAATTCTTTTTTGAATTTATTAGTAATCATAAATTATCCCTACTTTCTACTTAAATGATAACATTCTAGTTTGTAAAATGCAATAAACTGTGTAATTATAGTGTTAAGTAAAATGTAATGTGGAATGTTTGTGGATGTAAACTAATTAATAATAATTTTTAATATGTTATAATATTATTTAGAGGAAGTGAGAAAATGTTTAAATTTGAAAGTGATTCTAGAAAAGTACAAAAAGGACAAACTTTTATCGCTTTAAAAGGTTTAACTGTAGATGGTCATGATTTTATAGAAAGTGCTATTAAGAATGGAGCATCTAAAATTATTTGTGAAAAGGATATTGACTTAGATATTCCTTATGAGAAAGTTGAAGATACTGATAAATATTTAAGAGAAATTCTTCATAAAGAATATGGTGAAAAGTTAAATGAAATGAAACTTATTGGTGTTACTGGTACTAATGGTAAGACTACTAGTTGTTATTTGACTTATCAAATGTTACTTAATATGGGCGTAGATGCTGCTTATATTGGAACTATTGGTTATTATCATAAAGATGAACATATTGAACTTAATAATACTACTCCAGATATATTAACAGTTTATAAACTTCTTATGAATGCGTATGAAAGCGGTGCTAAAACTGTTGTAATGGAAGTAAGTAGCCAAGCTTTATCTTATGATAGACTTACTAATGTAAATTATTCAATTATTGGATTTACCAATCTAACTGAAGATCATTTAGATTATCATAAGACGATGGAAAATTATTTAAATGCTAAGTTATTAATACTTGATCATTTAACTAAGGATGCTGTTATAATTGTTAACTCTGATGATGATGCAAGTGTTCATTTTAAAAAAGAAGGACACAAGAGAGTTTCTTATGGATTTAATGGTGACTATAAAATCATTAATTTTGAAACTTATCCAAGTGAAACAAATCTTACATTTAGCTTTGAAGGTAAATCTTATGATGTATTAGTTCCACTTACTAGTAAATTTAATGTTTATAACTATTTAACCGTTGTATCTATTCTTAACCAATATGGATTTAGCATAGATGAAATTGTTAGTAAGACTAGTATGATAAAGGCACCTAAGGGTAGATGTGAAGCATATAAAGTGAATGGTGGTGTTGCTGTTATTGATTATGCTCATACACCAGATGCTGTAGAGAAAGTTATTACTGCATATAATGAGCTTAAAAAGAATCGTGTAATTACTATAGTTGGTTGTGGTGGGGACAGAGATCCTAAGAAGAGACCTATTATGGGAGAAATTGCTAGTAGACTATCTGACTATGTAATTTTCACTAGTGATAACCCTAGAACTGAAGATCCACAAGCTATTATGGATGATATACTAGAAGGTGTTAAAAAAGATAACTATGAAGTTATCTTAGATAGAAGACAAGCTATTAAACATGGTATTGATATTATGGAAAAAGATGATATTTTATTAATACTTGGTAAAGGACATGAAGATTATCAAATAATTGGTAGGGAAAAAATACATTTAGATGATGCTGAAGAAGTATTAAATTATAAATCAAATTAATTCTTTTATAGCATTAAGTCTTAAAATACGTTTTTGAATGGTTGAAGGAGCATGTGCATAAGCATCAGCATATTGTACCTTCAATCTTTTTATTTCTAATTCTCTTTCTTTAATATCATTAGTATCTATAGGTGTATCATGATTTTCTATAATATAAAGTATTTCTTCTTTTGGCTCTATATTTAATCTTGTTAATATATCTTCTGATATTTCTCTTGATTTTTTTGGATGACCTTTAAAATGTCTTACTCCATCTTCACCATCTTGATAACTAAATGGTTTACCTATATCATGAAGTAATACTATAAGTCTAAGTTCAAAATCTGGTTCAATATGCTTTAATGCTTCGATAGTATGATTCCATACATCAAATGAATGATGAGGATGTTTTTGATCAAACCCTACTTCACTTTTAAGTTCAGGTATCAACATAAATATATAGTCTTCATTACTTCTTATTTCATCTTCAATATTTTCACTTGTTAAAATACTTTCTAAATTCATATATACTCCTTATAAATAAATACTATCATATTTTATACTATGAAAAAAGATACATTAAATATATGATTCATACTTAATGTATCTCTATATAATAGAAATTGTTTTATTTAATTGTGAGTTGAAGCTACTTAATTTTTAATTTTTCTTTTTACCTACCTATCTATCATTCCTCCTTCTTACATATTTAATTCTACATGCCAATTGTTATAGAATTGTGAAAATTAAATATCTTTTATGTAAAAGTGTAAATATAGTATTATAATATTTATTAGAAGGTTGTATATAATATATTTAAGGAGAAAATATGATTGATAAGATTATTTTAGCTGATAATAAATTCGATATAGAGATATTTAATAGAAATTTAGAGAAGTTATTTATGGATATAATAGATTCTATTGAAAAAAGAAATATAGATTCTATTAAAAATTTTATAGCATCTGATGTGTATTATAAATTAAACATGATGGTTAACACTTATAAAGAAAAGAATATTAGTAGAACATTTAAAAATGTAAATATAGAATCAATTGATATTGAAAATGTAGATATTACTGATAACTTTATAACAATAGATACTATAGTAAAAGTTAATTTTATTGATTCGTTTAAAGGGTATACTACTAATAACACTTACAAGATGATACTTACTAAGCGTAGAAGTAATGATAATTATAGTGAAATTGATATGAGAGGTTATGGTTATATACTTACTTACATAGATAACATATAAAAACAAAAAGAACGTTTAAACGTTCTTTTTTTACCATTTCCAGTTTTTAATTTCTGGCATATCTTCACCATATTCATGAATATATTCTTTATGTTCTATTAATTTGTTTTTACACCATTCTGTAAGCGCAGTTCTTCTATCACCAAGTTGTGGTAAATATTTAAGTGCATCTATTACTAAATTAAATCTATCTAATTTATTTTGTACTTTCATATCGAATGTTGTAGTGATTGTGCCTTCTTCGATGTAACCATGTACATGCATATTTTTATTTTCTCTTTTGTACGCTAATTGATGAATTAAATTTGGATATCCATGAAATGCGAATATAATTGGTTTATCTTTTGTAAATATACTATTATATTCATCATTATCAAGTCCATGTGGATGATTTTCTGGACTTTCAAGTTTCATTAAATCAACTACATTAACTACTCTAATTTTTAGTTCTGGGAAGTTTTCTCTTAATATTTTAGTAGCAGCAAGTGCTTCAATTGTTGGTGTTTCACCTGCGCATGCCATTACTAAATCTGGTTCTTTTCCTTCATCATTACTAGCAAATTTCCATATGCCTAGTCCTTTAGTACAATGTTTGATTGCTTCATCCATTGTTAACCATTGTGGTCTTGGATGTTTAGATGCGACTATTACATTTATATAATTTTTACTTCTAATACAATGATCAAAACATGAAATTAAAGTGTTGGTATCTGGAGGTAGATATATTCTTACTATATCTGCTTTCTTAGTAACAACATGATTTAAGAATCCTGGATCTTGGTGTGTAAATCCATTATGATCTTGTTGCCATACATATGAAGATAAAATATAGTTTAGAGATGCTATATCTCTTCTCCATGGAAGATCTTTTGTTACTTTTAACCATTTAGCATGTTGACTAGTCATTGAATCAACAATTCTAATGAATGCTTCATAACTATGCATGAAACCATGTCTGCCTGTTAAAAGATATCCTTCTAGCATTCCTTCACAAAGATGTTCGGAAAGAACTGAATCTATTACCCTACCATATGGATTTATAAATTCATCTGAGTCATATCTTATTCCATTCCATTGTCTATTTGTTACTTCAAATATATGATTTAGTCTATTAGAAAGTGCTTCATCTGGACCAAATATTCTAAAGTTTTTCTTTGGTTCATTTAATTTAATGATGTCTCTTATGAAGTATCCTAGTTCCATCATATCTTGAGCTACTACTTCACCTGGCTTTTTAATATCAAGAGCATATCCTCTAAAATCTGGAATATTTAATTCTTCAAGAAGTTTTCCACCATTAGTGTGTGGATTCATACCCATTCTAAAGTCTCCAGTTGGAGCTAAAGCTTTTAATTCTTTTTTTAGAGTTCCATTTTGATCAAATAATTCTTCCGGTTTATAGCTCTTCATCCATGCTTCTAGTATTTCTACATTTTCTGGATGTTCTTTGTTCACTGTTATTGGTACTTGATGTGATCTAAATGTTCCTTCAATTTGTTTTCCATCAATTAGTTTAGGTCCTCCCCATCCTTTTGGTGTTTTTAGTATTATCATTGGGAAAGTTGCTCTTTTATTAAGTCTTGTTTTATCTTTTATAATATTTATATCTCTAATACATCTATCTAATGTTTTAGCCATACATTCATGCATTTTAGCTGTAGTATTTGCTTCTACTATATATGGATCCCATCCACATCCTTCAAAGAATTTAATCATTTCTTCTTCTGGCATTCTTGCGAATATTGTTGGATTTGCGATTTTGTATCCATTTAAATGAAGTATAGGAAGTACTATTCCATCTGTTAGTGGATTTAAAATTTTATTTAAATGCCATGATGCTGTAAGAGGTCCTGTTTCTGCTTCACCATCTCCTACTACACAAGCGGCAATAAGATCTGGATTATCAAGAACTGCTCCGAATGCATGTGAAAGACTATAACCAAGTTCTCCACCTTCATTTATACTTCCTGGAGTTTCTGGTGCTACATGCGAACTAATACCACCTGGGAAACTAAATTGTTTAAATAGTTTTTTCATACCGGCTTCATCCTCTGTAATATTTGGATAAATCTCAGTATAACTTCCTTCTAAATATGTATTAGCAACCATTGCTTGTCCACCATGACCTGGACCAGATATATATATCATATCTAATTTATTCTTTTTAATAATTCTATTTAGATGAACATATATAAAATTTTGACCTGGTGCTGTTCCCCAGTGTCCGACTACATTTGGTTTAATATGATCAAGTGTTAGTTTTTCTTTTAAAAGAGGATTATCTTTTAAATATAGTTGACCAACTGATAAGTAGTTTGCTGCTCTATAATATGCATCTATTCTTTTTAATTCTATATCACTTAGTGTCTTCATTGACCCCTCCTATTATAATAATAATTTTACTATATTTTTTATTAAAAAAAAAGAGTTCTATAAAACTCTTTCACATAAATCTTCATACTTATTTCCATGTGGTGTGATTACTAATTGTCTAGTATTCTCATCAACCATTTTAAATTTAATATCTAATCTATTTTTAGGTAAGATATCTTCTATTAAATCAGCCCATTCTATTATGCATACACCACGTTTAGTGAAGTATTCTTCTATTCCTAAATCTTGTTTGATGTCACTTAGACGATAAACATCCATATGAAACATTTTCATTTCACTACCATCATATTCTTTAATAATATTAAATGTTGGAGATGTAATATTATCATTAATGCCTAACGCTTTTGCGAATGCTTTAGCAAATACTGTTTTACCACTTCCTAAATCTCCAATAAGACATATAACCATATTTGGAAACTTTTCAGACTCAATATTTTGAGCTAATTCGATAGTATCATCTTCGGAATAAGTTGTTATTTTATATTGCATTTATATCACCATATTCATTGTATCATTATTAGAAAAATATATACAAGTATTTTTGTATATTTTACATTTTTTTGAGTAACTAGTCTATACGATAGTTTTTTTACTTACATACAATAGTCTAGGAGGATTTGAAAATGTTATATGATGAAAATAATAATTACT
>CAVDFY010000027.1:0-2687 GCA_963607925.1 bacterium | reverse complement strand
GAATACGATATTAATAAATATGTTGATAAGAGTAAATATAATGATATAGATATAAATATCGATAGTATTAATTTTAATAGAGATGAATCTTTGTATTCACCTATGGAGGGGTTTAATAAAGGTAATATGTTTAGTGATATGTACTCTAGATATAAGAATCATGTTTATAAATTAAAAGTCACTAACGATAGAGATATGTTACTTTATAAAATACAAATGTATAATTTTGCGATGAAAGATATGAATTTATATTTAGATATATATCCTGATGATAAAAAAATGTTAAGTAACTTTCAAGAATATAAGAAAATGTATAATGAACTTAAAAATAAATATGAGAATGTTTATGGTCCATTATGTGTAAAAGATGTTGTTAGTAGCGATAAATGGACTTGGATAGATAATCCTTGGCCTTGGGATAAGGGAGGTAAATAGTATGTTTAAATATGAAAAAACTTTAGAATACCCAGTGAATGTTAGAAAAAAAGATATTAAGATGGCTAAACAATTAATCACTCAAGTCGGTGGTAGTGATGGCGAACTTGGAGCATCGCTTAGGTATTTAATGCAGAGATTTACTATGCCTGATGATAAAGGTAAAGCACTTCTTTCTGATATAGGTACTGAGGAGCTTGGACATGTTGAGATGATTTGTACGATGGTTAGTCAATTACTTAGGGATGCTACTGTTGATGAGTTAAAGAAAAATGGACTTGAAGGATGGTACACATCGCATAAAAAAGGAGTATTTCCTTTTAACCAAGATGGTATTCCATTTACCGCTGCTTACATAGCATCTACTGGAGACCCAATAGTTGATCTTCAAGAAGATATGGCTGCTGAAGAAAAAGCTCAAGCTACTTATGAAAACTTAATGGACTTAACTGATGATGAAAGTTTACTTGCTCCACTTAGTTTCTTAAGGCAAAGAGAAATAGTTCACTTTAATAGGTTTAAAGAATTACATGACTATTATAAAAAGAAAGGATATTAACATTTAATATCTTTTTTATTGAATATATAAATTCCAATTATAAAAAATAATATAGAATAAATAGAATTTATGATAATTGATTTTCTTAGTGATAAATTTACACCCAATATTGCATTTACATAGTCTAATTTGTTTAATACATTCAAATCTAAATATGGTAAAAAAGTATATTCAAATAAATTTATGTTAGTAAGTTGTAACAATTCAAATACTGAAAAACCGAATGTTAATAACATTATAACTATTCCTGACGTAAGTGATGATGTTTTTATGATTGTTGATAACATTATAATAATTATTGAAATTAATATTAATGAATGTGAATAACCAAAGTATTTTATAGTAAAGTTTACACTTATATTATGTGTCAATAATGCGTAAATTGTAAAGTTTTGTATTAAAATAGAGATTATTGTCAAAAAAATTGTTAATAACTTTGATATGTATACTCTATTTCTTTTTACCGGTTTTACGAGATAAATTCTAAATGTACCACTCTTAAATTCATTTGACATAATACCGCAAAATAAGATTGACACTCCTACTCCTACAAATGGTATTAGCGATAGTAAAAATTCTTCTGTAATAATTCTTTTGTTTACACAATAGTAGACTATAATGGTTACTAAAAATATTAAATGAATAAGTATAATTTTTAATATTCCAAGTTTATAAAACTCATTTTTAATTAGATTTATCATTGGACTTACCTATCATTCTAAAGAAATCTTTTTCTATAGTATTTGTTGCTTCACTTATTCTATAAACATTTATATCATTTAATACTAATTCTTTATTTATTAAACTTACTATATCATCAGATTCATATACTTCTAAATTTTCATTTATACAATAATCTTTTATAATTAGTCTAGCTTTTGAAAAATCATCTACTTCAAATACTATATTTTTCTTTTTATCGTTTTGTTTTATTTTTATACTATCGATTTTACCGTCATTTATAAAAATTATCTTATTACATAATTCTTCTATATCACTAAGCATATGTGAAGATATTATTATAGTCGTATCTTTTAATTCTTTTAACATTTTCATAATATTTTTGACGCCTTCTCTATCAAGTCCATTAGTTGGTTCATCTAATATTAATATTTTAGGTTTATTAATTAAGGAAGAAGCAATTCCTAGTCTCTCTTTCATACCTAGTGAATATGTTTTAAATTTCTTTCCTAGATATTTTTCCATTTCTACTATTCTTACTATCTCTTCTATAGTTCCTTCATCTATACCTTTAAACATTGATTTAAATACTTCTAAATTCTTTTTGCCGGTAAGATTACTATACATATCTGGATTTTCTATTAGTGTCCCTACAATTGACATAGCCTTTTCATAATCATTTTTTAAATTATAATTATAATAATATATTTCTCCTTCATCATAACTATAAAGACCTGTCATAATTTTTAATAATGTTGACTTACCAGCTCCATTTTTACCTACTAAACCTACTATTTCTCCTTCATAAATATCAAAGTTAATATTATCTATTATTTTCTTTTTGTTTATTGTTTTGCTTATATTTCTTACTTTTATAACTCTTTTCATATTTCTTCCTTTCTTGAAGTAATAATACAAAATGAGATAAATACATGCAAATCAGTAAAATTCTTTTTTTAACAAGTTATTAACAATAAAAAAAGAAAATTCTTTAGTGATAAATGTTATTCAC
>CAVDFY010000026.1:0-2978 GCA_963607925.1 bacterium | reverse complement strand
AATTAAAGCTTTAATCAATTAATAAAAAATATAATTCGAATGAAATTATTATATCGCTCTAAAGAATTTTTTTATACTATTTTATGTGATTTTTTTTAATAAAATTATCGTATTTTAAATTCTTCTTTATATTTTTTATTAATTTATTACAAAAAAATGAGAGCTTTCGCTCTCTTCAGGGGGTTTTGGTTGAATACTCGCAGTTTGATTCGTACGAGTACTCTGACATATTTCTATGTCAATATCATTATATAATGTTTTAGACTTTTTTGTCAATTGAATATTTTTTATTTTTTTAATTTTTACAATTTTTATGTATGTAGTCATAAAGTTCTAACCATGAACTTACTCTATCTGATGAGGTTTCTCTTTCTTTATTTAATCTTGATGTGAATACCGCTCCTTTGATATTGTTTTTATTTAAAGATTCTATTGTATCTATTCCATCATCGAACATAAAATCTATTTCTTCATCTTTACATATTTGTACTTTATATGTATGTGAAGTAATAATCTTATCATAGTTTATATCATTCTTTTTTAAATAATCTTCTACGTACTTGTATGCATCTTTAAAATATGTGTTACTTCTTGCGGTAATAAAATATATTTTATGTCCTTCGCTTCTTAGTTTATCTATTATATTTTTTGCATCCTCTTTAATTGTTGCGTTATCACAAATGTTTCTTGCATTTTCACTAAAGAATTCTTTTAACTCTGGTGTATCTAATTTACCTCTTATTAATTTATAATGATCTATCTTAACATCTGGATGTTCTGTTTCATATTTTAAAACGTATTCTTCACTTGCTTCATTTGTATTCGTTAGAGTATCATCTATATCTATACCTATATTCACACTATCACTCCTTTGGGGTTATGATTATATCATAATTATATTCTTTTTTCAATTTTTTATTTTTTTAATAATCTTAATGCTTGTTTAAATTCCCCTACTGTTTCGACTGGTTCCTTTATCTCTTTTTCTGCTTCTTCCGCTAAAATTTCTAATAGACTACTACTTCTAAGTCTTCCATATGCGCCACATCTTCTTACGTATTCAGTTAATTGTTCATTTTTAAAATTATCTTCGCCTACAAACTCTGCGATTATAGTTGCCGCTAACTCTTTTAAATTTCTTTTATACATACTGCCAAAGTCATCATCTGATGTTACATCATAAAGATCAGTATCTGTCGCTTTTATTCTTTTGTCTGGTGTGTATATTAAATTCTCTTGATTCAAATCATTAAATAATAATCCTTGTGTAGTTAATCTTAACATTTCTCTTTCAAATTCATTTAATGCTCTTACAAAGTCTCTTAATTTAGTAGCATCTTCTAAAGTAATGATTGGTGTTCCCTCTATATATTTCATTAAGTATCCTCTTAATGATTTTCTTTCTTCTTCAACTAAGAATATAAATTCTTCAGGGAATGCAAAGTCTTCACTCTGATAATAAGCTAAAGCTTCCAGTTCTCTTAAATATTTATATTCTTCTGGATACTCTTTAAATACTTTTCCAAAATCAGTTAAATAACAAGTCGCACTGCACCCATTATTTAATCTCTTGTGATAATAACCTTTAGGTATTTGTGTAAATATTCTTTCTTTTCTCATAGTCTACCTCTTGAGTATATATACTATCACAAATGAAATATTCTGTAAAACTAAAGTTAATTTTAATGTAAAGAAAAATGTTAACAAGTTGTTAACATTAATTTTTATTTTTTAATGATTTAAATATCTTATTCCATAGTTTACTTGATGAATAATTTAGTATTCCTTCTTTATAAATTCTAAGTCCATATTTATATAGTAAGAAACATGTTATTATCATTAGTACTATTGATATTATTAAATCTATTATTGTCATTTCACCTAGTGTGTACATTACTGGTGCGAGTATTCCAGATATGAATGGTATGAATGCAGCTACTTTAATAAATACTGCTCCTTGATAAACTGATGCGTAAAGTGCTAAATAATAGCCTAGCATTAAGAATATCATAACTGGTGTTTGTATTTGGTTGTAGTCTTCCATACTTGTTGTCATACTAGCTAGTACTCCTATAAATAATGAGTATGCTAAGAAACTAAGTATAATCAATATTAAGAAGAATGGTATGCCAGCTAATAGTTTTGATGCCATATCACTTTCTAAGAACATTTTTATGTATGCACTTATCTTTCCTGCTTCAGTTGTTCCAACTACACTTGTTACTCCACTTGATGTAGTAAAGAATCTAATTAAAGAGCCCACGAATGCATAAAGAAGTAATAATGCTCCTTGGAATATCGCAAATATATTAGATGCGACCAGTTTTGACATAAAGTGTGCTTCAGGTGTTACACTTGATATAATTATTTCCATACTCTTAGTACTTTTCTCTTCATTAATTTCAGCACCTATCATTTGAACCATAAGTACTATTAATATAAAGAATGGTACTATAAATACTATTATAATTACACTTCCAATTAATTTAATTAATTCTTCATTTTCATTTAAATTTTCATCTAAATAAATTCTATTAATATCTACAGTTTTATAAATACTATTTAGTACTTCTTCACTGATGTTTGCTGTTTTCATTGCCATATTTACTTTAGTAGTATTTAAGGCATTTAACAGGTCTTGATATAAGATATTATCAATATAGTCATATGATATCATATCTACATCAAACATTTTATCTAATGACTCATTTTCTATCTTTTTAACATTTATAATTATATCTTTTGTTTCATCTTTGATAATTTCTTCTTTTAGTTCATCTACTGTCTTATCAGTTTTACTAATCTTAGCATTATAGTTTTCTAGTATATCTTTATAACCACTTTTCATAGTTTCTTCTAAGTCATCATAGACTCCTACTTCATCAACTACATATACATTTATTTGATCTTCAAAGTCTCCACCAAAGAATTTAACTATAGAATCTAAATTTATTAAACATATAGTTATTAAACAAATT
>CAVDFY010000025.1:0-3593 GCA_963607925.1 bacterium | reverse complement strand
TTTTTTGAAAAGGATGTTTGTGAAAAATTAAAATATTATGTTTATGCTTATTATTTATGCTTTGTGGATGTAGTGAGGAGGAAGTAAAAATGAATTATACTACTGAAGAAGTAAATGGAAAAACAATATATAATATTGAAAGTAAAAAATATGTAGAAAGCCAAGAAGCAACAAATTATGTAAAAATTGATGTAAATAATTATGGTATTATGATTGCTGAACTTTATCCTGATGTTGCTCCAATAACAGTAGAAAACTTTAAAGAATTAGTTAAAGAAAAGTTCTACGATGGAATTATATTCCATAGAGTTATAAGTGATTTCATGATTCAAACTGGAGATCCAACTGGTACAGGAATGGGTGGAAGTGAAAAAGAAATCAAAGGTGAATTTAAAATCAATGGAGTAGAAAATAACTTATCACATGTAAGAGGAGTTCTTTCAATGGCAAGACGTGGAAGCAATCCTGAAACAGAAGATACTATGAATTCAGCATCAAGCCAATTCTTTATTGTTCATAAAGATTCAGATTTCTTAGATGGAAGTTATGCAGCATTCGGAAAATTATTAAATGGTTATGATATTCTTGATAAAATAGCTACAACAACTACTGATCAAAATGATAAACCACTTGATGATATTAAAATGAATGGAATAAGATTTGTTACTTTATACGAGGAATAAAATGAAAATATTAGATGGAAAAAGCTTAAGTGCCAAAGTAAAAGATGAATTGAAAGGAAATGTAAATTCATACTTTCAAACACCAATATTAGCTGTTGTTACTATCGGAGATGATGCAGCTAGTGAAGTATATGTTAAAAATAAAAAGAAAGCCTGTGAATATGTAGGAATGAGTTTTCTACATTTAGATTATGCAAGTTGTGTAAAAGAGGAAGTTGTTATTAAGAAAATAAAGCAACTAAACAAAGATAAAAGTATTAATGGTATTATAGTACAATTGCCTATACCAGATAATTTCAATGTATCAAAAATTATTAATACTATAGATCCTGCAAAAGATGTAGATGGACTTACAAATACTCAGGCAGGAAAACTAATTCAAAATGAAAAATGTTTAATACCATGTACACCCAAAGGTATAATGGAAATATTTAAAGAATATAAAATTGACTTAGAAGGAAAACATGTAGTAATAGTAGGAAGAAGTAATTTAGTAGGTAAACCACTAATGTTAGAATGTCTAAATAAAAATGCTACAGTAACTATGTGTCATAGTAAAACAAAAGATTTAAAAAAATACACTAAAGATGCAGATATTCTAGTAGTAGCTGTAGGTAAGAAATATCTTATAGATAAAACTATGGTTAAAAAAGATTCTGTTATTATTGATGTAGGAATAAATAGAATAGATGGAAAACTATATGGAGATGTTAATCCAAATGTTGAAGAAGTATGTGGATATTTAACACCAGTTCCAGGAGGAGTTGGACCAATGACAGTATCAATGCTTTTAAAAAATACGTTTGAGGCTTATAAAAATCAAAATGGAATAGTTGATATGTTCAATTTAAACCAATAAAAAAGACTTAAGATTTTTTCTCTTAAGTCTTTTAGTTTACTATCTATTATAGAATTCAACGATTAATGCATCATTAACTTCAGAATTTAATTCTTCACGTTCTGGATATCTTACATAAGTACCACATTTCTTAGTTTTATCAACTGATACATAAGCAGGAATATTAATATCCATATTAACACATTCATTAATTACTGGATGATCAAGTGAATTTTCTTTAACAGAAATAACACTACCAACTTTAACTCTGAATGATGGAATATCAACTTTCTTACCATCAACTAAGATATGTCCGTGATTAACAATTTGTCTTGCAGCTCTTCTAGTTTTAGCAAATCCCATTCTATATACTAAGTTATCTAATCTACTTTCTAAAAGTATTAATAAATTAGTACCATGAATTCCTTGCATCTTACCAGCAGCATCAAATGTTTTTCTGAATTGTTTTTCAGATAGTCCATACATAAATCTAACTTTTTGTTTTTCTTGTAATTGAACACCATATTCACTAAGTTTTCTTCTACTAGTTCCATGAATTCCAGGAGCAGTAGGTTTCTTTCTTAATTCTTTACCAGTTTCAAGTGTTGAAAAACCATATCTTCTAGATTTTTTGAATGCAGGTCCGATATATCTTGACATAGTATTTGTTCCTCCTTCTACAAATATTTGTATTAAAGGCCACCATATAAATTATAGGGAGTTTCTTAATTACTTTCGCCTTGGCAGAAGTTACTTATATTTTTTCAAAGAAACACATTACAATTTATTTAGGCACTGCCAAATAAATACTTAGTAAATTATATAATATTTTTTACTAAAAATCAACAAATTATTAGTACATTTCCCGTAAATATGCTATAATTTTAGTACGGAGAGTGATAAAATGGCAAAAAATAATATGGGTATCAAGTATAAAAGACCAAAAAGAGAAAGAAATAAAGTAAATTATAGTATGAATGAAACTGATGGATTTAAGAAATTCTTTATAGTTTTAGCTTCAGTATTAGTATTTATTGGACTTGTTTATTTAGGAGTATTAGGATTAGAAAAATTAGGTGTATTTGAAGCAGGGTATACTAAACCTTCAAAAGAAGCAACAGAAATAAGTACAGAATATATAATGGTAGGGACAGTATTCAATAGACCTGAAAAAGACTATATAGTAATTTTTGATGATTACTCAAAAAATAGAAATCCTTATGTAAATACTTTAGCTGAAAATTATAAATTAAGAGCATATAAAGTTGATATGAGTAAAGCAGAAAATTCAAAGTATAAATCAGATAAAGCAAACACTAATGTAAAAAAAGATAGTGATTTAAAAATAAATGATGTAACAATGATTAGAATAACTAATGGAAGGGTTTCAAAATACATCGTTGGTGCTGACAAAATAGAAGAATATTTAAAATAATGATAGAAGAACTAAGTAAAATTTGTAAAACAATAGAGAGTGAAAACTTAAAAAAATATAATACTTATAAGTTAGATTGTTCATGCAAAGTAATTATATTTCCAAGTAGTGTAGAAGAGTTAAAAGAATCACTAGATATAATAAAAAAGAATAAATCTAAATGGTTTATTCTTGGAAATGGATCAAACATCATATTACCAAAATATTATGATGGAGTAATAATTAAATTGGATAATCTAAATAAATGTGTTATTAATGATAATAATATCTATGTTGAAAGTGGATATATGCTAAATAAGTTAGCAAACGAATTATCAAGCAAAGGTTATACTGGAATAGAATGGGCAACAGGTATACCTGGAACTATAGGTGGAGCTATTTATGGAAATGCAGGGGCATACAAGTCATCAATGAGTGAGATTCTAGTAGATGTAACATTACTTGATAATGAAAATATAATAACATTAAAGAACGAAGAATTAGAGTTTAACTATAGGGACTCACTATTAAAACATAGAAAAAATTTAATAGTACTATCTTGTAATATTAAACTTGAAAAAGGAAACATAGATGAAATTAAAAAAACTATAGAAGAAAGAACATTAAAAAGAATAGAGACACAACCACTAGAATATCC
>CAVDFY010000024.1:10081-46356 GCA_963607925.1 bacterium | reverse complement strand
TTCAATAACAATGCTAATATTATGTATCATATCATCAAGCGCTTTTACAATTTTACCTAACTCTTCATATTCATGATTTTGAATTGATACTTCGAATGCACTAAATAATTTATCAATATTTTCAAATTGTAATTCTATTGGAGAAGCAACTTCTTTGTAATCGTCTTTATTCTTGTTATATTTAAATATAACTTCTCTATAAATACTTTTTAATTTAGTTATAGCTTCTCTATTTCTTTCTTCACTTTCAGTTAAATCCTTAATTTCAGATAATAATTTAATTGATTTAGCTTTAACATGAAATATATGTTTTTCAACAGTACCTATTTTTTCATTTGCTTCAGCATATTCTTTATTCATGCACAAAGTTTCTACCTCTACTAATTCATCTGTTAGTTTTGGCATATCAACTTTTTCAATTTTGTCTAATCTTTTTTTCCAATCTTCTACTTCTTCTTCTATTTTTTTATTATTTGTTAGTTTGCTTGCTTTAGCTAACTCTGTTATTAAAGAAGAAGACATTATAAGATTTTTTTCAGTTGTTAATCTATCTATATTTGATAGTATGTCCTTTTTCCTTTTATTCTTAATAATTAATGTTAATATATATAAAAGTATAATTAAAAAAATAAAAATAAACGCTATAATAATTGTTGTCTTATTCATACTATCCTCCTTATACATTTTAACACATTTAATTTAGTTTTTGTAGTACTTTTAATTGTAATATATAAAAAATGTTAAGAGTTTAATCTTAACATTTCTTTTTAAATCTTCTTTGAAATTCTTCTTTATTAGTTTTTTCGTCTATTGCTTCAAAACTAGTTATAAAATATCTACCATCTTCAGTTCTTCTACTATCTATATCATAAACTAAATCATCGTTATAATCTCTCATATCAGTTTTTAAATCTTCGATTGCAACTTCGAATGCTAGTGATGGAATATCATTTAATGTTTTTCCAGTCTTAGGATAACATATTATCTTACCATCTTGTAATGATAATGTTGCTCTTAGTTCACCTATTTCAAATACTCTATGTCCTGGATTAGGTATATTTGGATAGTCTAGCATTGATTTTCCTCTTTTGTATGCTACCATTTCTCTTATTTGAGCTAATAGATAATCTATTTTTTTCTTTCTTTTATAGCTTTCTATTCTCTCTTCGGCTGTTTGATGTCTTCCCAGAGTATCATCTGAACATATCATATCCCATTCTTCTCTTTTCAATCTTTCAATCATCTGTTCTAATTCTTCAATAGTATATGTATATAGTTCAGCAAAATCCGGAATTATTGTACTCTTTCTAATAAGTTTTTTTGCTTGTTTTCCTTCAATCTTAATAAATTTTGTTAAACTTTTTACGTGTGGCATTCCTTTAGTTGCTGCATAATACATATCTAGTGGGAATGTCTTATCATTTTGTAATAATTGTTCTAAATCGTTTCCTTGAATATATACATCATCATTACTTATAATCTTCATTATATATATCCTCCTTTGTATAATATATTATATATTAAATATTATTTTTTTCTAGTCTTTTATGTATTTTTCTAATTTTGTTTTTAATGCATCAGGAAATTCAACATATTCTTTTGACAATATTTTTTCAATTAATTCTTTATCTTTAGAATTTATTAATTTAGCTATTATTCTGCTGTAATTTGGATTATCTTGAATACTAATTAATTCTGCTAAATAGTATGAATCTTTAATATCTATAAAGTATGTTTCTATTTTATCCATGTCAAACTTTCTGTCATAATTTAATGCTAGTCTCCATGCATATTCTTTTTCACCATTTTCTATGCAAGCATCAACCATTTCGTCAAAAAATTCTTGATCTATGGCAGGAAGGCATTCAAGATAAAACAAACCTCCTATCATGTTTGCTACATCCATTGGACTCATAGATTTTGCTGTAGAAATATAATATTCACTTTTTAATAAAAGTTCTTCTATTTTAGAATCTCTTTCTATATCTAATAGTGATGAAGCTGTTATTTTATGAATTTCAGTTATGAATTCAGTTATTATCTTTTCATCTTTTGGATATAACTCTATTAATTCATTTAAGTCTTTTAATAATTCTTCATTATTATGTTTTTTATTAATATATTTAAATACTATTGTTACTATATTTTTCTTCATAAGTGTACTCCTTAATTAAATTATATCTTATATTAAATTTTTTACAATATTTTTCGATTTTTTAAGTTTAAATACTTGATTATAAGAATTTTATTTGATATAATTAATTCACTTGTGAAAATTATTATCATGGCGATGTAGCTCAGTTGGCTAGAGCATCTGGTTCATACCCAGGGGGTCGTGGGTTCGAATCCCTCCGTCGCTACCATAAGTTATTAACTACTCTTATGAGTAGTTTTTTATTTATAAAAAAAGTAAATAATTATTAAACTATTTACTATCTTTTATCAATGAATAATATTCTTCTTTTAAATCCATTAAATCTTGAACGTACATGTTACATTCATACTCTTCTGCATCACAAATAAATTTTCCATTATTAAAGTCATATGATACCGAATAGAAATTAAAAGTTCCATCTTTTAATATATTATTAAAGCTTCCTTTTGCAATGTTTGATGATGGAGTGTACTCATAATCATAAAATTGATTAATATATGTATCTTCATTATCAACCCTCCATACCATGTGCCTAGAAATTTTTGAATAATCATTTTTAATTGTAATATATTCTACTCTGTATGGCATCTTATCTTGGTCATATTCATCATCTAGTGAGCCTGCGGTATACTTTCTATAATCTCCATCCTTTGTAATTAAATAATTATTTTTTAGAATGTTTTCTCTATTGTAATCATGCGTTTTTAAGCAATAAATTCCAAAAAAAACAGTAATTATAACTACAATTATTGTTAAAATCGTAAGATTTTTAACATTTATACTTACTAGTCCATTATCTTTTTTTCCTCTTCTCATTTTTTTAATATTACCTTTCTTGAATTTTAATCTTCTAAATTGTAATTTATATTTTCTTTTGTTAGTTTTACTTTAACTATTTCATTTGGTGTTGCTTCTTTTAGTTTAACTGGTATATAGTTTTCTGTAAATCCATGATAATAATCATTTTTGAATTCTTCTACTAATACTTCTTCTTCAGTATTAATAAACTTTTTGAAGTATTCTTTTTCTAGTGAATCAGAAAGTTCTATAAGTCTTCTTGCTCTTTCTTTCACTATAGTTCTTGGTATATGATTTGGCATTCTTGATGCGACTGTACCATTTCTATCTGAATATGGGAAGACATGTATTTTAGCGAATCCTATTTGTTTACAATAGTTTAGTGTGTCTTCAAAGTCTTCTTCGGTCTCTCCTGGGAATCCTACGATTACATCTGTAGTTAGAGATATATTTGGTCTTAGGCTTCTAATAGTATTCACTTTATCAGTGAAGTATTCTAAATCATATCTTCTATTCATTGCTTTTAATGTTTTATCACATCCAGCTTGAAGTGGAATATGTAAGTGAGATACAAATTTTTTATTATTTTTTATTATATCCATCATTTTATCATCTAGTTCTACTATTTCTACTGATGAAAGTCTAATTCTTTTTATTTGTTCAACTTTACTTATTTCATTTATTAAATCTGCAAGTCTCTTATTATCAGAATTATATTGTCCAGTGTGAATACCAGATAATACTATTTCTTTATGTCCTGAAAGAGCTAAATCATTTACTTCGATAATGCATTTATTAAAGTCTTTGCTTCTTACTCTTCCTCTTACATATGGAATTATACAATAACTACAAAAGTTATTACATCCATCTTCTATTTTAATGAATGCTCTATGATGATGTTCATATTTTTTTATTTCCATATCTTCAAAGACATCTTCTTTTGAATCATCAAATAGTATAATTCTTTCATGATTCTTTTCATAATCTTTAATGCATTTTAATACTTTAGTTTTATTTTTAGTTCCTAGTATTATTTCTGCATCTATTAAATCATTAATATTATCTTTTCTAAACTCACAAAAACATCCGAATGCTACTACTATTGCATTTGGATTGTTTTTTCTTATGTTATTAATAACTTGTTTACTTTTATTGTCTGCTGTATTTGTTACAGTACATGTATTTACTAAACATATATCAGCATTTTCTTCTACTTCTTTATAGTTTTCATTTAAAAGCAAATTTCTTACGAATTCACTTTCGTAAGAATTAACTTTGCAACCTAATGTTTTTATTAAAAATGTTTTCATTCTAGCGATAACCTGAACTCTTTAAGTATTTTTAAGTATTCTTCTTCTGCTACATAACTTACTGCTTGAGTTACTTCCTTTTCTTGTACTTCTATTTTATTCACTTTTGGGGCACCCTTTTTATTTGCTTCTTCTTTATATGTTAGAGTAATATTAGAAGCATTTTTAAGTAGTTGTTCATAACTAATTATTGCTTTCTTTTCTTGCTCTTCTTCGTATTTTTGAATAGCTACTTGGTTATCATTCATACCGAGTGCTTCCATTCTTTGTCTTGTAACCTTTTCTAATTCTTCTGTTGATATTACTGCATTTTCTTCTTCACCATTTTCATAGTCTTCAATAATATTGTCATAAGTTTTAACATTTGGTACATCTATTTGTTTTACTAGAGGTTTATTTTCATCTATCATATCTTCTTTAGATGTGGCCATTAACTTATTTAGTTCATCTAGTAAGTCTGGTTCTTCTTCAATAACCTTTTCTTCCTTCTTAACTTCAGTAATAGTTTTAGGCTCTTCTACTTGTACTTGCTTTTTAAATTTACTTTCTAAGTCTATTTTTTCTTGTTCTCTTCTAACCATTTCTAAATATTCTGTTCTAGTTTTAACAAGTGCTAAAACTAGAACTAATAATATAATTAACATTAATATTAAAAATATTAGAAAAAAGTCTCCAGTCATAAAAGTTTCTAAAAATTTATCAAAGTTTTCCATTATTACCACATTCCTTCAAGTATTTTAGGATAGATGCTATCATTAGTGGTACTGTTTCAGTTCTTAGTACATCACTTCCAAGTGAAGTTTTAATGAAGCCTTTTTTAGTAAGTTCTTCTTCTTCACTCTTTGATAGACCACCTTCCGGTCCAAATACTATACTAATTGTATCATTACAATTATCAAGTGTTAATACCTTTACTATATTATTTACATCTTGTTTGTCAAGTGAACACATTATGTTTACACTTTCGCTTGCTTCGATGTCTTTAACTTCGATAATTTTATTTATACTTGGTTTATTGATTCTATAGCATTGTTCCGTCGCTTCTTTAAGTATTTTAGCCCATCTTTGAAGTTTTTTATCGAAATCTTTTGATTTAAGTTTATATTTACAATGACTATACATTACTACCACGTAATCTGTAATATCAAGTTCTGTTCCATGTTGTAATATAAAGCTCATTTTTTCTTCTGATAAGAGTGGCATATATAATTTTATTCTTGTTTCATTTGTATTTTCTTTAAATACTTCTTTGATATTTACTGATAATAAATCTTTGTTTAATGAACAAATATAACTCTTATTTTCATATGCAACTATTACTTCGTCGTTTTCTTTCATTCTCATTACATTTTTTATATGATTTAAGTCTTCACTATTTAAGTATATTATATTATCACGTTTTTCTTTACCAAAGTATTGTTGCATATTATTTCCTCCTATTTAAGTATTATTATTGTTTCTCCATCATTAAATATGTTTAATTTGTATTCTAGTACTCTTTTATCAGTTTTTAAATATTCATGTGTTGCTTGTCTTAGTATTCCTTCGCCTTTTCCATGAACCACTATTAGTTTCTTAGTACCTATTCTTGATTCATTGTCTATGAAGTTTTTTATCATTGCAACTCCACCATATCTATCAAAACCATGTATATCTAATGAAGGAGCATTATATAAGAATGGATCTATCCTTTTTATCATTTTCTTTTCCTCTTTTTTCACCTATATTATAAAGCAATTGTTCATCAATTACAATTAAAAAAGCATCCTTAACGGACACTTATTTATATTTTTAAATAAATTACTTATTTAAAGCAGCTACTAAATCAGCTTTTTTCATTGAAGTAGTTACTTCGATTCCTTTTTCAGCACATGCAGCTTTTAATTCAGCTACTGTTAACTTAGAGTAATCAGTTTTAGCTTCTACAGTTTTTTCAACTTTTGCTTCTACCTCTTTAGCTTCTTTTTTTGGTGCTTTACCTTCTAAAGCATCTTTAGAAAGTTTAACTAATTTAGTGAATTCTTCTGGAGCGAATATAGCAAGTTCACTTAACATTTTTCTGTTGATTTCGATATTAGCTTTCTTAAGTCCATTAATGAATTTAGAATATACTATATCGTTAGCTCTACAAGCTGCGTTAATTCTTGTAATCCATAATTTTCTGAAGTCGTTAGCTCTTTTCTTTCTATCATTAAAGCTGTAAGCTCCACTATGGAATAATTGTTCTTGAGCAGTCTTGTATAATCTATGTTTACTTCCAAAATATCCTTTAGCTCTTTTTAATACTTTTCTTCTTCTATTCTTAGAAACATTTCCGCCTTTAACTCTTGCCATTTATAACCCCTCCTTACTTAACAAGTCCTCTATATCTTTTAGCATCTCCGCTACTTAATACAGAACCCTTTCTTGATTTTCTATTGAAATCTGTTGATTTCTTTCCACTATTGTGATTAGCTCCTACATGTCCGATTTTTGTTGAACCAGAGTTTCTTACTTTGATTTTTTTACTGATTCCACCGTGTGATTTCATCTTTGGCATATTTAATTCTTCCTTTCTACTTTTTTGGTGTTAAGAATAGTTGCATACTTCTACCTTCCATTTTTGGCATTTGTTCTATGTCTGCAACATCATTTAATTTTTCTGCAAACTTCATTATTACGTCGCGTCCTAATTCTGGATGAGCCATTTGTCTTCCTTTGAATCTTACTGCAACTTTAATCTTATGACCTTTTTCAATATAGGCTTTTGCATTTCTTAATTTTGTTTCAAAATCTCCAACATCGATAGTTACGCTTAAACGATACTCTTTAGTTTCAAGATTTTGTTCTCTTTGCTTTTTCTTTGCTTCCTTTTCTCTTTTTTGTTTTTCATAACGATACTTATTATAATCAATTATTTTACAAACTGGATTTTTAGGATCGTTATTTAATAAAACTAAATCAAGGCCAGCATATTTAGCAAGTGTCATGGCATCACTAATATTTTTGATACCCATTTTTTCTCCATTAGGTCCAATTACCATAACGTTTTGAAAAGTTATTTGTTCATTAATTTGAACTTCGTTTTGCTTAGCTATTGCTAACACCTCCATATTATTTTTTGAAAAAAAGTGGACATGAGAGTCCACTTTAAAAACGTATTCTTACAAATAAGCTTTTGTACCAATGTATCTATACATCTGGTGAAGAGTGGCTCTCTTTCTTTCTTTTTCAACAATGTTGATTATATATTAATATTATTATTTTGTCAAGAAATTATTATTATTTTGTGATATTTAGGATATAAAATACATTGTTTTAATTATAATAAAGAGATTTTTACTAAAAAAAGCACCATAAAGGTGCTTATTAACATCGTAATCGTTAACAGTTTTTAGTCTATACTTACCACCTACCTTATATATCCATTATATTTGTGAATTGTGAAAATTAGGTGTAATTAATATTAAAACTTTGTAACTTTACAATTAGTATTGTATACCCCAAACTACTTTATGTTTTGCTTTCTTACCGCATACTACGCATACTTCATCTTCATAGTCTTTTGTTTCTATTATGCATCTAGATTTAGTGCCTTTTATTTCTTTCATTTTAAGTTCGCAGTCTAAGTCTCCACACCAATGTGCTTTTACAAATCCTGGATGTGTATTCATGATTTCTTCCACATCTTTTAATGTTTTAGCTTCGTATGTTCTGTTTTTCATATTTTCAAGTGCTTTATTATATAAATTTTCTTGTATATCAGTTAATAATTTTTGAACATTCTTAAGTACTTCATCTACATCTACTAGTTCTTTTTCACTTGTGTCTCTTCTTACTAATGTTACTTTATTATTTTCTAAGTCTCTTGGTCCAACTTCTATTCTTACTGGAATACCATTAACTTCTGCTTCAGCAAATTTGAATCCCGCACTCTTATCAGATGCATCTATGTAAGAAGAAATATTATTTTTACGTAATTCATCATTTATTTTGTTACATACACTAAGTAATTCATCATTCATTTTAATTGGAACAATACATACTTGATTTGGAGCTATTCTTGGTGGCAATACTAACCCTTTATCATCTCCATGAGCCATTATAATAGCACCTATCATTCTAGTACTTGCTCCCCATGATGTTTGATAACAATAATCAAATTTATTATCTTTATTTACAAATTTAACGTCATATGCCTTAGAAAATTTTTGTCCAAAATAGTGACTTGTTGCTGATTGAAGGCATACTCCATTTTGCATCATTGCTTCTACTGTTAGAGTGTATTCAGCTCCTGCAAATTTTTCTTTTTCTGTTTTTCTTCCTGTAACTACTGGTATAGCTAAATATTCTTCAAAGAATCTTTTATACACATTTAGCATTCTATCAGTTTCTTCCATAGCTTCCTTTTCAGTAGCATGAACTGTATGTCCTTCTTGCCATAAGAATTCTCTGCTTCTTAAAAATGGTCTTGTTTCTTTTTCCCATCTTATAACACTACACCATTGATTATATAATTTTGGTAAGTCTCTATATGTTTTTACAATATTCTTATAATAATCGCAGAATAAAGATTCACTAGTTGGTCGGAATGCTAATCTTTCTTCTAATTTATTGCTTCCACCTTCTGTTATCCATGCTACTTCAGGAGCAAATCCTTCTACAAGTTCTCCTTCTTTTTTAAGTAAGTTTTCAGGTATCATAACTGGTAAGTATACATTTTGATGTCCATATTCTTTGAACATTGCATCCATTTCTTTTTTGATATTTTCCCATATAGCATATCCATTTGGTTCAAATATAATAAATCCTTTAACATTTGAATATCTTGCTAAATGAGCAGCAGCTACTACATCAGTATACCATGCTGCGAAGTCTTTACTTCTTTCAGTTATTTTTTCGTTTTTCATTTCATTCCTCCCTAAAATAAAAAGGATGGTAACTAAGGAGTCTATTAGACGGTACCATCCTTTATTTATCTTTCTTTTTTAACGACTTTTTAAGCCGATTTTGCATATATTAGAGGTAGGAGTAATTAAATATATTATCTAGTTTCCACTATCCTAGAATCACTGTAAAAAGGGATTTAACAACATTCCTCTTGCAAATTCATGAGAAGATTATAACACAAATTATTTTAATAATCAATTGATTTGTTTACACAATATATGTAAAATTTCAAAAAAACTCTTTTAATTCCTTAAAGTTAACTTTCATATATGTTATATTAATTAAACCTGCTCTTTTTTCAGGTGGAAAGGATGATAATATGAAATATCTAGATAAATTAGTCTTATATTTATCAAATTTTACTTCTCTAAGTAACAAATATATCTTGTCAATATGCCAATCATTAATAGTAGTTTTCATAATAAAAGCACTATCTAAATCTTTTGAAATATTGAATAATAAATTTAATACTGATGATAAGAATAAATATATTCTTAATAAAAGAGTTAGATTAATATGTAGTATTATCATGATTTTTTGTTTGATTTTAGTATGGCAAGATTATTTTAAGGATTTATTAACTTTAATTAGTGTTGTAAGTGCCGCTTTAACTTTAGCAGTAAGAGATATTGTTGTAAACTTTTTCTCTGGTGTTTATATAAAGGTTGCTAAGCCTTTTAAAGTTGAAGATAGAATTTCTATTGGTAACTATATTGGAGATGTTATTAATATTAGTATTTTATCTTTTGAAATATTAGAAGTAAGAGGAGAAGAAAATGCAGAACAAAGTACTGGTATCATTATTCAAGTACCTGCATCTAAAATATTTACTGAATATTTAAAAAACTATTCTAAAGCATTTAAATACGTATGGAAAGAGATGTCTATAAAAGTTCCTATCGATAGTAATGTTGCTAAAGTAAAAAAAGAGTTATATAAAATTATTAGAAGTAACCAAGTTGTTTCTTCTATTCCAAATAAAATGGAAAGACAACTTGATAATGCTGCTGGTGAATATAGAATTTATTATAATAAGTTAGATCCAATTGTTTATACAGAGATAATTGATAATTATGTTTTACTTACTATTAGATTTTTAGTACACCCTAAAAAGGTTCGCAATGTAGAAAATGAAATTTGGAATCAAGTACTTAATTCAGTTAATAATGGTAAAATTAAACTATATTCTGCAGAATAAAAAAATATTGCTTAACGCAATATTTTTATTTTGATTATTTATTTTTTTTAGAAGCTTTATTATCTTCTTCTAATCTTGCTTGAATTTCTTTAACTACTTTTAATGCTTGTTTTCTAACTTCATCAGCAGCTTTTTCTACTACTGGAGTACTTTTTTCGATAGCATATTTATAAAGTTCTTCAGCTTTTGCTCTAATGTTTTGAGCTTGTTCTAAAGCTAAATTTTTTGCTTTTTCTTTATCTAAAGTAGCTAGTTCTGCCTGAAGTGTTTCAGCTTTGAATAACAATTCATCTTTAACTTCGTCTAAGTCTACTTCTCTTAATCTATCAAGAAGTTCATCAACTTTCTTTTTTAATACTTTTCTCGTATTAGTTCCTTTGTCTGGAGCAAATAATAATCCAAGTCCTGCTCCGATAGCTAAGCCACCTATGAATTTTCCAAATCCACCTTTATTTTCTCTACTCATCGTCATCATCCTCTACTTTCTTTAAATTTCTTTTTTTAAATATTTTATTAATTGCACCTGATACGAAATTTATAACTGTATCGCTTACCATTGATACTCTATCAGTTGCAAAGTCTATGATATTAAATAGTTTATCTAACGATTTTGCTTTATCTGATAAATCTTCTAATATATCATCTACTTTATTCATTGTAAGTATTAATCTAATGCCAATAATTATTGCTACTACTAATAATACAATTAATAATAAGTATATTACTATAGGTAGTGCTTCACTTAGAAATTCCATTTTTAATCCTCCTTATCATCATACATTGAATCTATTAAATTAAATAGATCGTGCTCTAAAGTACTATTTGTCATTGTTTTATCACTAACTGGTTCATCATCTTCATCATCGAAGTGTTCAAGTTCCATTTTATCCTCTAACTCTCCTACTGATACATCTGATGTAGTACTTTCAATTTTACTGATTAAGTCTTCTATTTTGTTTGTTTTCTTATCAAGTTCATCTACTGACTTATCTATTTTATTTACTTCGTTGCTAATTGCTTCTGGAGTTAATTTATTCATAGAATTTAATGTGTCTTCAAGTTCATCTTCAAGCGTACCATATGCTTTTCTTCTAACAGTATCATATGTTGTAGCTGAATCTTTTATTACAGTTTTTTCTTCTCTAACTGGTTTAGATACAACTTCATCTTTTTTATAATCCTTGTCTAAAATTCCATAAATTGGTGAAATTATTGGACTTGGTTTAAAGATTTTTGGTTGTTCTGGTATAGCTGGCTTTTGAACTTCTGTTCTCTTAGTTACTTTTGGTTCAGGACTCAAAACATTTCTTCTTGGTGGTAACTCTTCATCATCATCAAATTCTGTAAAATTGAATGTTCTTTCACTTCTAAATAATTCTCTTTCACTAAAGTCATTACTTAGTTTTGGTTCTTCTACAACTCTTTTTACTTCTTCACGTTTTGGTTCTTCTCTAGTGATTTTTATTTCTTCAACCCTAGGTTTTGCTTCTTCAACTTCTTTTTTTACAACTTTATCTACTTTTTTAATTTCTGCTTCTGGTTCGTCTACATATTCTTCATCATAGAATATATTTTTTAGTTTACTAAAAACTCCCACAATCGCACCTCTTTCTTCTATTCTTCATTCTCATTTATGTATTCAAGAACATTTTTTGTTTCATTTTTTTCTTTAGGCTCTGGAATTTTATATGCTGTTTCTTTTGATTCTAAATCCTTATCATTTAGCTTCTTTTCTATTACAGTATCATTATATTTTACTGAGTTTAGAATAGTGATTCCTCTTGAAACTGCATACTTTATCTCACTTTCTTCTACCTCTACTTCTATTATAGCATAATTATAACACAACTCAACAAAAAATTTATCATTATTTTTTCTTATTCTTAAGTATCCATCTTTACTATTTTTATTGAATTTATAGAAGTAATAATCATCTAATTCTTTTGTTTCTTCAGTTCCCTTTTTATAATAATAACTAACTATATCAATATTTAAATAATAGATATTATTATGTGATGTAAGTGTTTGATTGAATCCGTCATCTTTAGTTACACTAAATCCAGTTGGTAAATAATATTTAAATCCTTTATTATTTGTATTATGTAAGTCATTTTCTTCTATTGTTGCATAATTTAATATTTCTTCATAAGAAAGACTATTCATATAGTAAGTTCTTGTACATCCAGTAAAAAGAAATAAACATAATACAATTATAATTTTCTTATACATTTCTTATCTCCTACTACATTAAAATTATAGCAAATAATTTATTTTTTAACAACACTAATATAATTTATGTTTTTACCTAAACCAATGAATTTATCTTCATACTCAGTTCTTATGGTATCTAAATAATTAGTGTCTGTTTTTACTATATCATATCCATTTTCTATGAATGACTCACAAGAGTAATCATATAAGTCATCATTATCTGTTTTCATTTCAATGCGTTTTTCGTTTTTAAATAAACTTTCATATTTATTTAAGAATACACTTGATGTTAATCTTCTCTTGGCATGTCTTTTTTTAGGCCATGGATCACTAAAATTCAAGTATATTTTATCAATCTCATGATCAAATACTTCTTCTATTCCAAGTGCATCTATGCAAACTAATTTTAAATTATTAAGTTCAAGCTCATCAAGTTTTTTAACTGCACTTACTAAAGGACTATCATATTTTTCAATACCTATAAAATTAATATTTGGATTTTGTATTGCCTTCTCAATTATGAATTTTCCCTTGCCCATTCCAATTTCTATTTCTATATTATTATCATTATTAAATGCTTTATTCCATTTACCTTTATTTTCTCTTGGATTTTGTTCTAAATATTTTGATTTTGATATTATTTCTTCTGCGTTTTTTATATGTTTTAATCGCAAAATACTCACCTCGCATTAATATTATACACTAAGAGTAATCTTTTGTCATATATTATTATAGGTGAGTGTATGAATAATAGAGATATGTTTTATCAAAATTTAAATCAAGGTTATAGTAATCCTGGAGGTTTTATACCACCAAGTGGTTATAATATTAATAGTCAATATCAAGCTTATGGACCTAATGTTATCCCTGAACAAATGGGATATACAAGTAACGATGAGTTTGAAAGTAGAATTAATAAACTTGAAAGACAAGTTAGAAATTTGGATACTAGACTTCAAAAGTTAGAATCTGCTTCACTTGAAGTTAATGATAGTAATTTGTATATGATATAATTTTTTCAAAATAAAAAAACTCCTGTTGGAGTTTTTTGTTTCTTTTTATTAAGAAAGTATAACTGATGCGAATGTTAAGATTACCATTGAAGCTAAACCGATAGTTACTATAACTTTAGTAGCCCATTTAACCCAAGTTGTGTAATTAACTTTAGCAAGAGCTAAACCACCCATAATTGCTCCACATGTTGGAGTAATTAAGTTTACAAGTCCATTTGCTGCAACGAAAGTCATAATTGTTGTTTCTACACTATAACCAAGTTGTGCTGCAAGTGGAGCCATAATTGGTGTTGAAATAGTTGCAAGTCCTGAACTAGATGGTACAAGTACTGAAAGTACTATATGTAATAGATAGTTACAAGGAGTAAATAATGCAACTGGAGTTCCTTTTAACATATCTGCAACATTATAAATAATGTAGTTATCTAAATATGTTTGACTCATTAATGAGTAAACACCACGTGCTACTGCAACGATAAGTACAACTGATAAAATATCTCTTGCACCTGCAATAAATTCATCTATAATTTGATTAGCACTGAATCCATTAATAATACCAATAATAATTGCCATTATGAAGAACCATGCTGCTGATTCATTAAAGTACCACTCACCAAGAGGTGTTCCTGTTAACCAGCCAGTCCATGACTTAAAGAATGTAATACCAAATTCTTCCCATGGAATAAATCCAATAATCATAATTAAGAATGTTATACCGAAAATCCATAAGGTAACCTTTTGTCTTCCAGTAAGAGTAACTTCTTTTGATTCATCTTTTTCTTTGAATTTTTCCATCTTCTTTTGCTCTTGTAATGATAAGAAAGTCGAACCTTTGTCAGCTTTTACTTTTTTAGCATATCTCATTACAAAGAACATTGAAATTCCTAAAGATACTAACCAAAGTACTGTACCTAAAGCTATAATAACGCCTTGATTAACAGTCATTCCCTCTGGTAAAGCTGCTACAGCTGCTCCTGTTGCAAATGGGTTAATAGTTGAACCTAAAACACCACTACCAGCACCTAATAATACAGTTGCTGATGCAACGATTGTATCCATACCTGCAGCTACCATTGTAAATGCAAGTAATGCATAGAAACCAACTGTTTCTTCTAACATTCCATAGGTTGTTCCACCTATTGAGAATATTATCATTAGTATTGGAATTAATACTAATTCATTTCCTTTTAATTTTTTAACTAAGACCTTAATTCCATTTTCTAGAGCCCCTGATTTAGTTACTACTTGTAAGAATCCTCCAAGTATAAGAACGAATACACATACGTCTACAGCACTTCCAAAACCTAGTATTGGTGATAGTAAAACATCTGATATTTTTGCTTTAACTACTCCACTACCATTAATTATTGTTCCTGCTTCATCAAATGCAGCATTTGGAAGAATTAAAGTAATTAATGCAAGAGCAATAATAAGTAGGAAGATAATTGTAAAGGCTGACATTCTTTCTTTTTTTCTTGTTTTAGCCATTTTTTTGCCTCCCTTTTTCATATTTCTAATTATTGTACCTGTTTCTTCATTGATAGCCTCTTTGGCACAATCAAGTGATGTGATAATACCAACGCCACCTTCTTTGTATTCACAAAAATCTATACATGATTCTACTTTTGGAAGCATACTTCCTTTAGCGAACTCACCAGATTTGATGTATTTTTTTGCTTCAGATACTTCTAAATTATGAATATTAATTTGGTCGACTGTGTTATATTTAAGTGAAACTTTTTCTACAGTAGTAAGTATTAATAAGATATCTGCATCTAGTTTTCTTGCTAAAAGTGAGCTAGATCTATCTTTATCAATAACAGCTGCTACTCCTTTTAAAGAACCACCTTCCTTAACAACTGGTATTCCTCCTCCTCCTGATACTATAACAATATTTCCTTGATCTAAAAGGTCTTTAATTAAATCAAGTTCTACTATTTCTATAGGTTTAGGAGAAGGTACAACTCTCCTATAGCCTCTTCCAGCATCTTCTGTGAACGTATAACCTCTTTCAGAAGCAATTTTATCTGCTTCTTTTTTGGTATAAAACGAACCAACAGGTTTATCTGGTTTATTAAAAGCTGGGTCTTTTTTATCAACAAGTACTTGTGTAACTACTGATGCACATCCTTTATTGATATCCCTTGCTTTCAATTCAGTTTGAATTGCTTGTTGTAAGTGATAACCTATGTATCCTTGACTCATCGCACCACATTCTGCGAATGGCATATTTGGTGTGTCTTTAGATTCCTCAAATGCTAGGTTAATCATTCCCACTTGAGGTCCATTTCCGTGGCTTACAACTACATTATATCCTTCACTAACTAAATCTACGATTGATTTAGCAGTGTTCTTAACTAGCTTTAGTTGCTCTTCAGGATTATTCCCAAGAGCATTTCCACCTAAAGCTACAACAATACTTCTATTTTTTTTCAAGGCTTGTCAGCTCTTACTAAAGGCATTGACATACATCTTGGACCACCTCTACCTCTAGATAACTCTGCACTATGCATTTCAAGAACTTTAATTCCATTGTCTCTTAATAATTCATTAGTGATATTATTTCTATCATAAACAATAACTACTCCTGGAGCTATACACAATGTATTGCTTCCATCATTCCATTGCTCACGTTCAGCGCCAATCTTATCTCCACCAGCACATGGTATTAAAGTTATTTTTCTATGAAGATAATCTTCTAATATCTTTTCAAGTGAAGCATTTCTTTCTTTAACATTAAGTCCTCCTTCACCATCACTAGTTATTTCAAATACTTTAAGTGTTCCCATAATTCCTGGATGATAAGTAAATTTATCTACATCTATTTGAGTAAATACAGTGTCTAAATGCATGAAGGCACGACATTCTGGAATAGTAAATGCTAAGATAGTATCAATTTTAGCATCTTTATCAGCAAATACTTTATATGCTAATTCTTCTATAGCATCAGCACATGTTCTTTGACTAATTCCTATTGCTAAGATATGTTCATTTAAATTAAGAACATCTCCACCTTCAATATGATAAGCACTGTATCTATCAAAATACTTATCTACTTGTCCTTTATAATCTGGATGATACTCAAATATATATTCAGCATATATTGTTTCTCTATTACGAGTAACTGAGTACATTCTATTTAGTGATACACCATTTCCGATTGATGCAAATGGGTCACGAGTAAAGTATAAGTTTGGCATAGGATCCACTACAAATTGAGTATCTTCTTTGATTGAGTCTACTAAACTTTTACCTTTTTTAGCTTTAGCTTTAATTACTTCATTATTAATAATTCCTTCCATAGTTTTTAAAACTAGAAGTCTATTATTCTCTATTGATGATAAGTATTCATATACAAGTCCTCTATATTTTGGAGTACGAATACCTGCTTCATAGATAAATTGAGTAATAAATCTTTCTCTAATTTCAGGATCTAAATCTAGTACTTCAGTCATCAAATCTTCTAAATATACTACTTCTACTCCATTATCTTTTAAGATTCTTACGAATTCATCATGTTCTTCTTGGGCAACTGGTAAGTATGGAATATCATCAAATAGTAATCTACCAAGACTATCCGGTGTAAGATTCAATAATTCTCTACCAGGTCTATGAACTAATACTTTTTTTAGTGGATTTATCTCACTTGTTACATTTATTGGTTTCATTCAACTCTCCTTTATTATCTATTTTCTCTTTTATTATATCAAAGTAAAATTTTTAAGTAAATGATTTTTAAATAAATAAAAAAGAAATTAATTTTTAGTTAATTTCTTTATTTTGAAATAGTGACGTCTCCTACTGGATTTACTACAGTACCAGTCTCAAATTCAAATGTTTTTTGGTATACTGTTGGGTAATCTTTGTAATAGTAATAATCATTATTAATTATTGTATGCCATTTAAATGATTTGCCAGTTTTATTTACTATTTCTGTTAATCCAGTATTGTAGTAACTATCTCTTGTTGTTTTTATAAATGCACTACTGTCAATGGATGTTACAGTTGATGGAATTGTTATACTTCCACTTAAACTGCATGCGCGAAATGCTGAATAGCCAATTGTTTCTAGTCCTTCTGGGAATACTATAGACCTTATCCAGTCTGAAAAGAATGCATAAACACCTATTTCTTTAACACTATTTGGTACTACAACACCAGTCGTTTTTGCTCCACCATAACTTATTAATTTTGTTTTATCATCTGTTCCATCAGAATTTTTAGCATATACAAATGCTTGAGAATCATCTAAATTATTTGCATTCATTGCAGCTGTTCCAATATATGTTATTACAGTATTATTATAATCTATATTTCTAATATCATTTGCATATAATGCCCATCCTCCAAGATAATTAACAGTTGATGGTAATGTTATCTCGCTTAAACTATTAAATGCTATACCATCTGAATCAATTTTAGTTAATCCTTCTGGAAGAGTAATTTTACTTATATAATTACTATAATATGCATAAGGATTTATTGTTTTAGTTGTGCTTGGCACAATAACGTCAGTTCTATTTGAACCTCCATAACTTACAACAGTTGTTTTATCTTCACTTCCGTCGCTATTTCTTTTATAGAATGTAGCTATGCTGTCTGGAAGCTGATTGTTATTGAATGATGCATTTCCTAAACTTGTAACTGATTTTGGTATTGTAACTGTTGGAATTTTGTTGTAGTAAAATGCAAAGTCTCCTATTGTGGTTAATTTATCATTTAAAGTTAGTGAAGTTATTTGATTGTTAGAGAAAGCGTATGAACCTAATTCTGTTAACGTTGAAGGAGTTTTTACTGTTGTTAACTTATTATAAGAGAAAGCACTGCCTCCAATATATGTTAAGCCTTCATTTAATGTTAATGTTGCTATATTATTTTTTTCAAATGCTGAATAATATATCTTAGTTAATGTGCTTGGTGTCTTTAGTGTTGTTAACTTATTTTTGTAAAAAGCACTGCCTCCAATATATGTTAAGCCTTCATTTAATGTTAATGTTGCTATACTATTTTCTGAAAATGCTGAATCTCCTATTTCAGTTAATGTACTTGGTGTTTTAAGCGTTGTTAGTTTATTTTGATAAAATGCACTGCTTCCAATATATGTTAAGCCTTCATTTAATGTTAATGTAGATATATTATTTTGATAGAATGCTGAAATATTAATTTGCTTAACACTTGATGGAATAATTAATGATGTTATACTATTTTTATAAAATGCATTATATCCTATTTCAGTTACTGTATTTGGTATTGTCACTGATGTTATATTTTTTTCTTCAAATGAGTAATTGCCTATTTTCAATACAGTTTTACCACTTATTGTACTTGGTATTGTAACGCTTCTTGAACAACTTCCGTTTGAAGAATCGTTTCCTTTATAATCATAATAATCTGTTATTGTTCCTGTTGATGGTGTAAACGCAAAGCATGTTGGTGTCCAGTGTGCATATACTGTTGTTGCTTCACTTAATACAGTGTCACTTGTTACTTCTGTTCCACCTGTTGCTGATGTGTACCATCCTGCAAACTCATTTGATGCTTTCGTTGGAACACATAAAGTTCCTACTTTTTGATTTTTAACAAAGTTCTTGCTTGTACATCCACTTCCACCATTATTATCATAGGTTAATTTTAATGTTGTATATTCCCAATGTGCATACACAGTTTGGTCTTTTGTAGCTATTGTTTTCGAAGTTACTTCTGTTCCGCCAGTCGCTGATGTAAACCAGCCTAAGAAACTATAATTTGTTCTTTTTGGTGTACAAAGTGTTCCCCATTCATTACCACTTGTTGCTGTTTGGCTTGTACATTCGCTTCCACCATTATTGTTGAAAGTTAATTTGTAAACTTTCTTTTTGAAATTTACTATACAATTTTTATCTGCTTGAATATTTGATAGAATTAATTTCCCGTTTGAATATGTTGCTCCACAATCATTGTTGCTATATTCATATTCACTTGCTGGTGAAAGATTAAATGTTAGTGTTTCACCTTTATTTACATACTTTTCACTTGGTGTAACTGTTCCATATGATGTATTTGAACTTTTTGCTGTTACTTTATATCTTTCAATAAATACCCATGGGTCTGTATATTTTCCACTTCCACTTACTCCAGTTTCTTCTTTTATGTATTCAGTTACTCTTCCACCACTTAATACTGTTTTTTCTTGAAGAGATATATTATCTGTGGCAGAATTATCAATCATATATACTTTATCTCCACTTGATGTTAATGTCCAATAATTATTTCCATTAAATAAATATGTATCATTTTCTAAAGATTTAGATATTAAAAATTCATATCTATTTAATAAACCACCATTTTTGAAATATGTATCTACGCTCAATGTTCCGTTGTTATATATGAATGGTACGTTAAATGAAGAAGTACTTTTAATAATATATATATTATTTCTACTAAAATCATTAATATAAAGATTTGTGTTTTCTTTTGTTATATCATAATTATTTCTTACCACAGCATTTATACTAAATGGTAAAAATAATATGGTTATTAATGTTATCAACAATTTATTTTTCTTCATAATATTTTTCTCCTAATCGCAGTATATCATTATTAATATAGGAGCATCTTTATATTCTAAATTTCTAACATTATCTATATCAAATGATACACCAGTCTTCTCTTGATCACATTTATCGTAAGTAGTTGGATTTAAAAACATTGATATATCATAGTTATATTTTTCTTTTAGGTTTTTTAATGATATAAAGTATTCTCCATCAGTCTTTTCAACTTTTGTATATGTTTTAGCATTATAAATCTCAGTTGCATAGCCAAATAATTTTTCATTCATTTCCATCTTAGTTAAATATTTTGTTTCTTCTGGTTTTTCATTTGTCTTTGTTGTTTCCTTATTACATCCTACTAATAAAAATAAAATTAAAAAAACAGTTAATCCTTTTTTCATATATCCTCCTATTATCTATTTAATAGTAACATTTTAATTATTATTTTTCAATATTGTTTTATTAATAAAAATAAGAAATCAATACTGATTTCTTATTTTGTTACAGTTATGTTTCCTCTAGGATTTTTAACCGTACCTGTTTCAAATTCATAATCTTTATAGTAGTAATCATCACTTAAACTAGAATCATAGTAATATTCACCATTTATTATTGTATGCCATTTAAATGATTTACCTGTTTTATTTATTATTTTAGTAAGTGGGTTTAAATTTTCACTCCAACTACTGTCATAATATTTTTCAAATGCATCATATCCTATTTCAGTTACTGTACTTGGAATTGTTACATTAGATAAGTAGCACCATCTAAATGCTCCTGAACCTATATATGTTACTCCCTCAGGAATCGTAATACTATATATAAATGCATTAAAGAATGCACTATCTGCTATTTCTTTTACAGTACTTGGTAATGTAACATTTGTTCTATTTGCTGAATAGCTGACTACTACTGATGTGTCATCTGTTCCATCTGCATTTTTCTTATATTTTAATGCATTTGTTGTGCTTGTTGAATTACCATTAAATGCTGCATTTCCTAAATATGTTAAGTTACTTGATGTATAATTTATTGTGCTAGCCCAGTTATTTGCAAATCCTCTATAGTCTATATATGTAACTGAACTTGGAATGTTTATTGTACTTAAATTATTAAATGCCACTCCATGATTACCAACTTTTGTAACACTTGTTGGTATTGTTATACTAGTTATATTATTATAATAATATGCATAATTATCTATTGTTTTTACAGTTGATGGCACAACAACTCCTGATCTTTTAGAACCACCATAACTAACTACTGTTGTTTTATCTTCACTTCCATCACTGTTTCTTTTATAAAGAGTTGCTGTACTATCCGGAAGTTTATTATCATTAAATGATGCATTTCCTAAATATGTTACAGATGTAGGTATTGTAACACTTGGTATTTTGTTTTTAAAAAATGCAAAATCATTTATAGTTTTTAAGCCACTATTTAAAGTTAATGAAGATATATTATTTTCTTCAAATGCTGAGTACCCTATTGATACTAGAGTGCTAGGCGCTTTTACACTTGGAATGCTATTATTATAAAAGGCATATCCTTCAATTGAAGTTAATCCTTCGTTTAATGTAAGACTTGTAATTTTATTCTTGTAGAATGCACTATATCCTATTGATACCATTGTACTTGGTGTTTTCAATGCCTTAATTGCATTTTCTGTAAATGCTGAGTCTCCTATAGTTACTAATCCTTCATTTAATGTAAGAGTTGTAATGTTATTGTATCCAAATGCACTGCTTTTTATTGTAGTTACACTAGAAGGTATTGTCACTGTTGTTAATTTATTACTTTCAAAAGCACCATACCCTATTTCAGTTACTGTATTTGGTATTGTTACTGATGTTATATTTTTTTCTTCAAATGAGTAATTGCCTATTTTCAATACAGTTTTACCACTTATTGTACTTGGTATTGTAACGCTTCTTGAACAACTTCCGTTTGAAGAATCGTTTCCTTTATAATCATAATAATCTGTTATTGTTCCTGTTGATGGTGTAAACGCAAAGCATGTTGGTGTCCAGTGTGCATATACTGTTGTTGCTTCACTTAATACAGTGTCACTTGTTACTTCTGTTCCACCTGTTGCTGATGTGTACCATCCTGCAAACTCATTTGATGCTTTCGTTGGAACACATAAAGTTCCTACTTTTTGATTTTTAACAAAGTTCTTGCTTGTACATCCACTTCCACCATTATTATCATAGGTTAATTTTAATGTTGTATATTCCCAATGTGCATACACAGTTTGGTCTTTTGTAGCTATTGTTTTCGAAGTTACTTCTGTTCCGCCAGTCGCTGATGTAAACCAGCCTAAGAAACTATAATTTGTTCTTTTTGGTGTACAAAGTGTTCCCCATTCATTACCACTTGTTGCTGTTTGGCTTGTACATTCGCTTCCACCATTATTGTTGAAAGTTAATTTGTAAACTTTCTTTTTGAAATTTACTATACAATTTTTATCTGCTTGAATATTTGATAGAATTAATTTCCCGTTTGAATATGTTGCTCCACAATCATTGTTGCTATATTCATATTCACTTGCTGGTGAAAGATTAAATGTTAGTGTTTCACCTTTATTTACATACTTTTCACTTGGTGTAACTGTTCCATATGATGTATTTGAACTTTTTGCTGTTACTTTATATCTTTCAATAAATACCCATGGGTCTGTATATTTTCCACTTCCACTTACTCCAGTTTCTTCTTTTATGTATTCAGTTACTCTTCCACCACTTAATACTGTTTTTTCTTGAAGAGATATATTATCTGTGGCAGAATTATCAATCATATATACTTTATCTCCACTTGATGTTAATGTCCAATAATTATTTCCATTAAATAAATATGTATCATTTTCTAAAGATTTAGATATTAAAAATTCATATCTATTTAATAAACCACCATTTTTGAAATATGTATCTACGCTCAATGTTCCGTTGTTATATATAAACGGAACATTAAGAGAAGAAGTACTTTTTATAATGTATACATCATTTCTATCAAAATCATTAATATAAAGATTTGTATTTTCTTTTGTTATGTCATAATTATTTCTTACCACAGCATTTATACTGAATGGCAGTAGCAATAATAATAGTAATAATTTTTCCTTTTTATTCTTCATATTTTTATTCACTTTCTTTGTAAAAACTAATTTTTATTTGTCCATTTCCAGTTCTTTGTCCTTCAAGATTTTGTTTTTCTGTTGCTGATGAATCAAATTTATTTGTTCCACCGTAACCTGATTTATATGCAACTGTTTTTGTATCACAACCATAGCTACATGTATTTGATCCAGTTTTACAACTATCCCAAACACTATCGCAACCATAACTGCATGTATTTGAACCATAATAGCAACTACTACAGTTTGTTCTATTTGTTCCGCATTTACTACAACTGTATCCAGATGAGCAGCCACCATTCCATGAACAAATTCCTATAACGGTAATACTAGTTGCACTTGTTGCGCTGCATCCTGAACTTAAGTTACTTCGTCCATTATAAGTTGTTGATGTTCTTACATATCCGCTTCTATTTAAGCATCCTAGATTACTACAGCTTCCACTTCCACCATTATTAGTACAAGGACACCATCCATTTACTGTAAAACTACTTCCATATGGGCCAGTACAATCATATTGGCACCAAGCGCATTCTGTATCACAGCCATAACTACATGTGTTTCTTCCATAATAACAACTACTACAGTTTGTACTTACATATCCACCTGTGCAAGTATTTGAACCATAGTAACAACTACTACAGTTTGTTTGATATGAATAATTATATCCTGAGCCTCCTCCGGCTCCATTTGTTCCAGCACTACCCGGTCCACCATTTGTTCCGCTTCCACCTGATGATGCACCACCTGATCCTGAACCTTTTCCACCAGCAGTTCCAGAGTTACCTCCTCCACCACCGGCACCTGCTAAAATAATAGTTGAACTTTTTTTAATAGTTGAAGCTCCTCCACCATTATAATATCCAGAGCCTCCTCCATTATATCCGTTTTGTCCGCCTACATTTATAGTTAATGAAGTGTTCTTTGTCATAAGTATTATTTCACTTGCATATCCACCTTTTCCACCTGAACCATTTCCTTGTGCTCCGTATGCTTCTAATTTGTAATATCCAGTATATGGAACTGTATATGATGCTGTTGAACCTGTATATGAGAAAGATTTTCCAGGATTAGTGAAAGTCATTGTACAAACAGTATCATTGGTTATGTTAGTTATAATTAAATTTCCACCTTTATAGCTTCCAGATTGTGAGTTTGTACATGATAAGCTACTTAGAGCATATCCTTCTGTTCCTGTTACTTTTACTGTACCATTAGTTTCAGCTGGGAATGATTTTTCGTTTCCTTCTACTGTTGCATTAGTTGCATTAACAGTTACTTTGAAGTTATCTGGAGTATATTTAATTGTACATTTTAAATCGCTTGTTAATCCTTTTATTACAAGTTTATTTCCGTTAACGCTTACTTCTTCATAATAACCGCTACAAGTCATATCTCCTTTATATTTGAAGTAACTTTTATTAGCACTTATTGGATATTCTTTATCTTCAACTTCTAGAGTTTCTACTATTGAAGTTGCTCCATTTGAATTAGCATTTACTAATGTTATATTTACTTTATATTCAGGTTTAATAAATACCCAAGGATTTACATATTCACCTGTTCCTGTTACTCTTATTTTTTCTTTTACATATTCTGTAACTCTTACACCACTTTTTTCTGTTTTTGGTTTAAGAGTATAATTAGTGTTTGCTCCTTTTTCAATTACATAGACACTGTCACTTCCAGATTCAGTCATAGTAAAATAATCTCTTCCTGAGAATAGATAAGAACTATTACTTTCACCCTTTGATATATCAAATTCTTGTATATTTAAAAGGCCACCTGCTTTAAATGAACTATTTACTGTTAGGGCGTTGTTTTTGTATTCAAATGGTACTGAAAAATCTGTTGTTCCACTTACAATATATAGTCTATTATATTGAAAATCCTTTATGTAATTATTTGCATGCTTTATAGTTTTACTATAATCTACAGACATTTCTGCATTTAGTATTAATGGAAATATCAATATTAATAACAAAAATAATAATTGTTTTTTTATTTTCATGTTAATTCACCTATTCTTTAATTAATAGTAACATTTTAATCACTTTTTTTCAATAACAATAGATAATTAAAAAAGAAAAAATATTTGATTTATTTTTTTCTTTTTTAAGTTATTTTTATTAATTATATAATTTTTTACTTTTTGAATTAATGGTATCTAATATTGTTTTTATAATTACATCTCTATCTATGTCATGGCTTTGTTCTTCATCTCTTAATTTGAATTCTACCATTCCTTCTTCTAGTTTTCTTCCTATTGTTATTCTAATAGGTATACCCATTAAGTCCATATCATTGAATTTAATACCAACTGTTTCTTTTCTGTCATCTAGAATTGTATCTATACCAATTTGTTCTAATTTTTTATAAAGATTACTTGCATATTTATAAGTTTCTTTATCATTAACATTTATTATGACAATACCTACTTTATATGGAGCTACTTCCATAGGCCAAATTATTCCTTTTTCATCATTATGTTTTTCTACTATTGCTGAGATGCATCTATCAAGACCTATTCCATATGAACCCATATGTACATAATTTAATTCATTTACTTCATCTAAATATCTTAAATTATATGTTTCACTATAATTTGTTTCAAGTTTAAATATATGTCCAACTTCAATTCCTCTTATTATTTCGCATTCACTTTTACATCTAGGACACTTAGAATTTTCATTAAACAACTTAATATTTGCATATTTATTTACTTTAAAGTCTATACCTGGGGTTACATTTTTATAATGATAATTTTCTTTATTGCTTCCGCAAATTGCATTATACATGCTTTTAACTTCATTATCTGCAATTACTGTCATTGTTGTTTTAACAGGACCAATATATCCTATTTTTGTACCCATTCTATCAAGTTCATACTCACTTGGTATTTCTATATTGTCACATTTTAATACTTTTTTTAATTTATTAACATTTAATTCAGCATCAGCTCTTAATAATATCATTTTATATGTTTCGTCTACTTTTATTATAAGAGATTTTATAATGTTCTTTGCTGGAACTTGTAAGAACTCAGTTAAGCTTTTTATTGTTTTTTTATTTGGTGTACTTTTTAATTGATGTTCTTCTTTTGTATATGAATCGTATGATGAAGCGTCTTCAATATTTGTACTATAACTACATTTTTTGCATTTTACTACTTCGTTATCACCATAATCACAAATTACTTGAAATTCTTCACTAGAAGTTCCTTTCATTGAGTCAGGATCTGCTCTTACAACCATTGTATCTATATTTAATCTTCTAAATATATTATTGAAAGTTTGATACATTTTATCATAGCTTATATCAAGACCACTTTCATCAGCATCAAAACTATAAGCATCAGCCATATAAAACTCTTTTTTTCTTATAAGTCCATACTCTGGATGAACTTCATCTCTAAACTTATTACTTAATTGAAATAATGTAAAATGTAGATCTTTATAACTTCTAATTTTATTTCTTACTAGTAGAGCAAATAATTCTTCGTGTGTTGGACAAAGAGAATACTCTTTATTATTTCTACCTGATATATTAAATATTTCTTTTCCAAATACTTTTTCTCTATTAGTAAGTTCAAAAACACTTCTATCAACTAGAGATGGCATTAATACTTCGTCAGCATTATTTTTTTTCATTTCTTCTCTAATGATATTTTTAATATTTTCTAGTACTTTTAATCCTATTGGTAAGTATGAGTAAATTCCATTATCATTTTTATAAATCATTCCACTTTTAATTAATAATTTAGCTGAAATACAATCTTCATCATTTGGAAATTCTTTACGAGTTATAAAAAAATTATTAGACATTCTCATGTTACTCACCTGCAATGTATGAAACTAACTCTCTTGTTTCTATATTATTTGTATCATATCTTATACATACTAATAAATTATTCATTTCTTTGTTTGTTATTGGATTTGTTAAAGTCTTTTTTTCATTTTTATCTCCAGTTAGATATCCTTCTGTTATTAATTCTTGTATTGTTACGCAAACACAATCACTATCACATGTACTTTGGTCTGTGTATTCTTTTGAAACTGAAGATGGAACACTTATTAGGTTGTCGCTTCCCCATTCTCTCGCAGCAATTTTAACTTGATTTACTCTATTTTCATAAGTTTGTTCTAAAGTTTTTTTTCTTAAAGATGATACATTTGGAACTATTACTACTGCTAGTAATGCAAGTATCCCTAATACTGCTAAAAGTTCAATCATTGTAAAACCATTTTTATTCTTCATACATGCACTCCTACTATAAGAAAGTATAACAAATTTTAAAAATAATAACAATAATTTTGTTGAAATAATATTAATTCTCATATATAATATATATTAGAATAGAAAGAGGTACGTTATGAAGGAATTTGACTTTGAAAAAATGCCCATAGTTGAAATCGTTAATGAAATCATTATGGACGCTGTTAAGAAGAACGTTAGTGATATTCACTTTGATCCTTCTAAAGAAAATGTTAAAATTAGAATTCGTATTGATGGTATTTTGTCAGACTATTCTATTATACCTGGTAAATATAAACGAAATATGATTTCTCGTATTAAGATGATTGCTGGAATGAATATTATGGAAACTCGTTTACCACAAGATGGTGCGATTAAAAGTAGAATTGGTAAAAAGATGTTAGACCTTCGTGTTTCTTCTCTTCCTACTAATTGTGGCGAAAAAGTGGTTATTCGTATCCTTGACTATTCAAAGAGTTTACAAGGACTTGATACATTAGGATTTTCTGAAGATAGTTTAGATAAAATAGAAAAGATGGTTAAAGTACCAAATGGTATTATACTTGTAACTGGTGCTACTGGTTCAGGTAAATCTACTACAGTTTACTCTATTCTTCAAAAGATGAATACTCCTGATGTTAATATAATTACAGTTGAAGACCCAGTCGAAATGGATATAGTTGGTATTAACCAAGTACAATCTCAAAGTGAGATTGGTCTTACATTCGCAAATGTTTTAAGAAGTATCTTACGTCAAGACCCTGATATTATAATGATTGGAGAAATTCGTGACGATGAAACTGCAAGAATTGCTGTTCGTGCTTCTATTACTGGACACAAAGTATTATCAACAATACATACAAATAACTCACTTAATACAATTGAAAGACTTACTGATATGGATGTAGAACGTTATTTGCTTGGTTCAGCTCTTACTGGAATCATATCTCAAAAATTAGCGAGGCGTCTTTGTCCTCATTGTAAACAATTAAGAGATACTACTCCATATGAAAAAAGTGTATTTAAAAAAGTATTGAATAAAGATGTTAATCAAATGTTCGATGCTAATAAAGATGGTTGTGATAAATGTTTTAGAGGATATACTGGACGTATTGGTCTTTATGAAGTTTTATTAATTAATGAAGATATAAGAGATGCTATTACAAATGCAATGCCTAAACATGAACTTAGAAAACTTGTATATAAAAGTGATGTTATTACCCTACTTCAAGATGGTTTAGAAAAAGTATTACTTGGCGAAACATCATTTAGTGAAATACTTAAAGCTGTTGATCTTGATAATGACTTATCTAATTATGAAGATGATAATTTACAAAATAGTATAAATGATAGTCAAAATCATAATGAAAATAATAAGCCTGATATAATTAATGCAGAACATCATGAAGACAAATTAGAAATTATGTCTAATGAACCTGATATAGATTATGAAGCATTGATTCCAAGTGATCCTGATAATCATAAAAATGAGATACCGCATGATAATGTTAAACCTGGAGAAATAGAATATTTCAATTTATAAGAAACCTCGGTTTCTTTTTTTATGCATTTAAAAAGTGATATTTCTGTCACTTATAATCTGGTTCTGCACAAAGAGCTAAATCTACATTTATACTTTTTAAGAACTCTTTTAAATGTTTATTGTCATCATCTGTTATAAAGTATTGACCTTTTCCTGAAAGTATTTCATATACCGACATGTTATCACTATTAAATTGTAATAAATTTGCATCACTACTATGTTTTATTATTTCCATTATATTATAATTATATGTTCCTTCTACTGATTTAGTGTATCTTAGTTCCATTGTACATATTTGATTTGGTTTAAATGCTTTATATGCAGTAATTAATCTATATTTATTATTTATATATATATCTAAACTTAATGTTATACATTCTTTTCTTTTAGTGATATTAAATATATGATTCCCATAACTTATATCATCTATAGTAAGTTTTCCCATATCCATATTTAAATAATTATAATATTTATTTTTCTTAGTACTCATCTCATTATAAAGTTTATTTATATTTTTTTCATTATCAAAATTTAATACCTGTTTTGCGATAGTTCTTGGAAATAATTTATATATAGATGATGCATATTCATTACCATCTTTTGGATATTCTACGTTTACAACTTTATTATCTTTTAATGTTATTTTTACTGGTGTTGAACTAGATGTTGATATAGCAAGTGAATCTTTTTTTTCTAAGTAATCACTTTCACTATAAATCCACATATACATATATTTATAGTTTCCTTTCTTTTCTATACCAAAACTATGATAACTATAAAATACATTAAAATCATTTTTTGATGAATCAGGATTACTTTTAAATTCTTTATTTCTTAAATAATCTATAGTTCTATCGTATAAGTCATTTGATTCATGAATAACCTCTCTTAAGATAAATATAACATTTTATATTTGATATTTACACACACTATTGGTTTAATTTTAATATCTAGTTACTCTTTTGAATATAATTTAATGGTGATTTTACATGTTTCAAAGTATTCAAAATAAAAGAATTAGAATTGTGTTTATTATATCATTAATTGTGTTTTTCTTTGTACTTGTTAAGATATTTTATATACAGGTTATAGAATATAAGAAGTTAAATACTCTTGCGAGTGAGTTATGGAGTCGTGAGTTAACTGTTCAAGCTGATAGAGGTAAAATACTTGATAGAAATGGAAAAATAATAGTTGATAATGTTACGACAGTTGGTCTTTATCTTGTACCTAATCAAATACTTAATAAAAAAGAAGTTGCTTCTACCCTAGCTAATATACTTGGTGTAAGTTATGATGAAATGTATAAACATGTAAGTAAAAAAACTTCTATTGAAAGAGTACATCCCGAAGGAAGAAATCTTGATTTTGAGGTTGCTGATAAAATAAATAGTTATAATTATGATGGTGTTTATCTTTTGAAAGAATCTAAAAGAGATTATAAATATAAGAATTTACTTTCTCATGTTATTGGATATACTGGTATAGATAATCAAGGACTCAGTGGTCTTGAACTTTTATATGATAAAGAATTAACTGGTAAAAATGGAAGCATTAAGTATTATAGTGATGGTAAAGGTAAAAGACTATCTATGCCTGAAGTATATAGTGAACCTAAAAGTGGTAATGATATAAAACTTACTATAGATTTAGATATACAACTATCTTTAGAAAATGAACTTTCAAATGCATTTACTAAGTATGAAGCAGAAGGCGCGATTGGACTAGTTATGAATCCTAAAACTGGGGAAATTTTAGCAATGAGTAGCTATCCTTCTTTTGATCCGTCTAATTACAAAGAATATAGTGCTGAAGTAATCAATAGAAATCTCGCGATATGGGCTAATTTTGAACCTGGTTCTACATTTAAAATAGTTACTCTTGCTGCTGCTATTAATGAAGGAAAAGTTAATATATTTGAAGATCACTTTTATGATTCAGGAAAAGTTAAGGTTGCTAATGCTACTTTGCATTGTTGGAAAAGAAAGGGACATGGAGATCAAACATATGTGCAAGTAGTAGAAAACTCATGTAACCCTGGGTTTGTATCTTTAGGACAAAAACTTGGTAAAGAATTATTATTTAAATACATTACTGAACTTGGTTTTGGAAAGAAGACAGGAATTGATTTAAATGGTGAGGGAACTGGAATATTATTTAAGATGGATAAAATTGGATCAGTTGAACTTGCAACTAGTGCGTTTGGTCAAGGTATTAGTGTTACCCCTATTCAGCAAGTTACTGCTGTTAGTTCTATAGTTAATGGTGGTACTTTGTATGTTCCTTATGTAGTTAGTGAAGTTGGAAATAAAAATATAACTTCGATGGTTAAACGAAAGAATGTTATAACTAAAGAAACTAGTAGTGTTGTTAAATATGTTCTTGAAAGTGTCGTTGCAAATGGAAGTGGACGGAATGCTTATATTGAAAACTATAGAGTTGGTGGAAAAACTGGTACTGCTCAAAAAGTTGGTAGTGATGGAAGATATATGAGTGGTAACTACGTGCTTTCTTTTATTGGTTTTATGCCAGCTGATGATCCTGAGTTTGTTATATATATAGCGCTTGATCATCCCAAGGGTGTTACTCAATATGGTGGTGTTGTAAGTGCTCCAATAGCTCGTAATGTACTGAAAGATATAATATCAATTTATGATTTAAAAGAAGACACAAGCGGGCTTCCTAAAGTATATAGATGGGATGATATTAAATATGTTATGATACCTGATGTGATTGGTAAAACTAAAAAAGAAGCCCGTAAGCTTCTTAATGGATTCAAAATTGAATTTGTTGGTGATGGGGATAAAGTAATTGATACTACTCCAAATGTTAACTCTAGAGTTAAAGAAGGAAGTATTATTAAAGTTTTATTAAATTAAATTATAAGCTTATAGTTTATTTACTAAGATTATTAACAGCTTCTTTCTTTGCATCTTCAAATGATGTATCTTTTGATACAATGTGATATTTCCCTGTAATTAATCCTGAACTTTTTGTTGTGACTTTGTCAGATAACTTAATTGTATTTCCTTGACCATCTAAGAATTCTTCAAAAACATGAAAATCACTTCCAGCGTTATTATTTGATTTATGATATTTCAATCCTGCTTTATATCCAATGATATAATCATTAACTAATTCTCTACCTGAATAACTTGAAACTTTATTTACATCAGAATACTCATAATTAACTCCAAGAAAGTATAGTATTTGAACTGGATAAACGGCATCTGCTAGATCTGCAAAAGTATCATTTTTAGAACATATTACTACCATAGTTTTGCTTGTTGTATTACCATATGTATATTGATATAAAATAGGAACATAATTGTCGCTAGTTATATCATCCCATAAAAAATTTTTTGTTATTGAAACAAATAATGTAGTATATGCATCATCAGCACTTATTTTTCTGTTCTTTAAGTCCATTATTTTATTAGTGTTGTTATCACCAATTATTATTGCACCATCATAATCTTCAAAATAGTATTGTGTAATTGAATCTTTTATAACTGTCAATCCTTGATTTTCATCAAGATTTTTTAAAAAGTTTTCTAATGTTGTGCCTTCTTCTACTTTAAAAGAATTACCATTTAGAGTAAAAGTTATCATTTCTGGTGCTAGATTGCAATTTTCCGCATCTACTTTTTCACTAGATATGTCTCCGCTACTTTTAATACTTACACAATAACCACGGATATATATTTTTCCATAACTACTTCCATCCTTATTCATTGTAAGTTTTCCTTTTGTAACTCTTTCTCCTGTATATTCAAAATCTGGATCTGTTAAATCAATTTCTTCAATAGTTTTTCCATTCATTTCACTTTTAATATAATAGTTTTTAGCTGTGCTAACCAAACTTTTTGCACTCGTTTCAGCAATATTTTTTCTTGATTTTTCTACCATACTTATAATATTTGGAATCGCAAGTACTACAAGTATTGCAAGTATTGCTATTACAGCTAATAACTCAACTAATGTAAAACCTTTTTTATTTTTCATATCTTATCACCTACTCTAATTATAATATGTACCCCCCCCCCGTCAATATTTTTTGTTAATAACTTTTTATTTTACATTATTATGTATAATTTAATGATTGATTTTCTAATTTAAATATAGTATTATACTTTTATTTATAGGTGAAAGTATGGAAAAGATATTTAAAACAGAAAGAGAATTAAGTGTATATCCTACTCTAAGAAGTTCAATTCATCATGAGAGTAATATATATATTCCAAATGAGGATAATTTATATAAAATTCTTTTGCATGGAAATAGGCTTACTAGAGAAGGAACTGTAGAGAGATTGTCTTTATACAATAATCCTGATTGTGTCATACCTAACGGTATTATATATACACCTCAATATGATTTTCTTGGTTTTAGAATGACATATTTGAAAGATTATGTACCATCTACCAAACTAATTTTTAGTAAAAACATGTCTTATAAAGATAAACTAATACTTGCTAGAAAAATTGCTGTTGCAATAGAAAGATTAAGCAAAGATGGAATTGTTTTTTGGGATATACATCCTGATAACAATATGATTAATAGAAATGGTGATATTAAAATAGTAGATATGGACTCTGTTAGATTTAAGGATGAATATGAAGGTGAAGGATTTAAATTTAAAGTCGCAGCATCACATAGACTTTTATCTCAATTATCTTTATCCTACTTAGCAAAGATGAATATTATGGAACTTGCCCAGGCTTTACCTGAGGAAGCATTGAAAGAATTGTTTAGTTCTGTGTTTAAAGGTGGGCTTTATGATTATGTTGATGATATATTTGGATTTCCAGATGAGATAATTTATCCAAGCGAGTTTTTACCATATATAGAAGAAAAAGATTTAATAGATTTAAGAGAAACTTTAATAAGAAAACTTAGAAAATAACATTTACAAACAAATATTTGTATGATATTATTTATTTAGGAAGTGATTTTATGGAGAAACTTACTAATAAGCAAGAGATAATTCTTACAAATATTAAAAAATTTATGGCTGAAAAAGGATATGCACCTACGATTAGAGAACTATGCAAAATATGTAATTTAAATAGTACTGCTACTATGTTTGTACATTTAAAAAATTTAACCAAAAAAGGTTATATAAATCAAACTGAAAGCAAATTTAGAACTATTGAATTAAATGTTCCAAATGAATATGCTGTTAAAGATGAAGAAGTTGTATCTGTCCCACTACTTGGAAAAGTAGCTGCTGGTAATCCGATCGAAGCTATAGAAAACCCTAATGAATATTTCTCATTACCTAGAGAGTTTGTTCCAAAGAATCATGATGTATTTACTTTAGAAGTCAATGGTGAATCTATGATAAACGTTGGAATATTTGATGGAGATATTGTAATTGTTAAAAAACAAAGTAATGCTAATAATGGTGAAATAGTTGTAGCTATGACTGATGAGAATGAAGTAACATTAAAAAGATTTTATAAAGAAAGTGATCATATAAGACTTCAACCTGAAAATGATTTTTTAGAACCTATTATTTTAAATAATGTTACAATTCTTGGTAAAGCTATTGGTTTATATAGAAAAATCTAGGTAAAAAAATAAAGTTGACTATTAAGTCAACTTTTTTTATATTTTCTTTGATATACTTCTGTGTCATGATATTGATAATAACTAATTACATCATCTAGTTCTGTACTTAATCCTTTAAAATGTTTTAATTGACTTTCTGTTAGTCTCATTCTTTCAAGTAATCTTTTTTGTCTAAGTATATTTTTTGAAGTTAATACTTTTTTTACTATTTCATCTCTACTCATGACTCTTATTATTTTGTATTCACTACTAGCAAACATATCATAAAATCCATAGTATTCATCATCATACTCTACTATATTTCCTGATGCTTCTATAAGTGCTATTTCTAACTCATTATTAAAGTCATCGAAATTTCTTAGAGTATCTTCAGGTCTTTTACAAAAGTGAAATCCATTTTGACTCCACTTTATTTCTCCATTTAGTTTGTACTTTGTACCTAATGTATGTTCATTTCCAAAACTATCTTTTAGACCTTTATAAAATACTTTGTATCCTAACATTTATTTAACATATACCATATATAACATTGCAAGTGTCATAAGTATGAATACTATTATTCCGTTTATTTGATCTGTTTTTCTTCCTTTATCCCCTATTCCAATTGCCATTGATACTAAAACTCCACCAATTAGGCCACCTACGTGTCCTGAAATATCTATTCCAGGTACCATGAATCCTATTCCTAAGTTTAGTAATATAGCTGGTAGTACTTGGCTTCTTAATAAGCCTTGAAGTGTTGCTCTATAATAGTAAGTAAAGTATGCTATGCTTCCAAGAAGTCCAAATATTGCTCCTGATGCTCCCATACTTATAGTATCAGCACTCATAAATGCACAACTAAATATACTTCCTAATATTCCACTTAATAAATATATAAGTAAGAACTTAGTTTTGCCATAGTATCTTTCTACTTGCGGTCCTAAAATATATAATGCATACATGTTACATCCAATATGTATAATATCAGCATGTAAGAACATAGAAGTTAACAATCTATAAATTTGACCATTTTGAACAAATTCATAATTATTAGCTAGTGCATAGAAGTATGTTCCGTCTAAGTCGTATAATGTCATAAACAAATATACCATAATATTTATTACAATTAATGCATAAGTAACAACTGGTTTCTTTTGACTAAATATTTTAGCAAGTTTCTTTTCATTCTTTATTGTTTTTTGATTCATGTCTTCAGTTAATTTAAAGAATTCTACAGGGTCTACTTGATCAGTTAGTTCAGCATCACTTACTTTTGGAAAGAATTCTTTAACTACTTTATTCTTTTTAAAATCACTAATTTCATCTACTTTTATTGTTTCAATATTTTTGGTGTCCATTACTTTTACACTGTCGCCTGTATCTAAAAGCAAATTTAACATATTCATTCTTAGTGAGAAAGTATTTCTTTTTATGCTTTTCATTATACTTTGTGCTTTATACATATCTGTTTTTAATTGTTCTTCATTATGTATATAATTAGTATTTATTCTAATTAGTTTTAGATCACTTTGCATATTTTCAAGCCATATTTCATTTTCTAATCCATTTATAATTATTGGTTTATAATCTTCTTCTGTTATAAAATAATGTAATATTTTTAATATAACATCATCTTTTTTAT
>CAVDFY010000024.1:0-10052 GCA_963607925.1 bacterium | reverse complement strand
CTTTCAATAATATTATTTTACTATTAATCATAGTATTAGTAAAGAGGTGATAATTTTGAAAACATATCTTAAACAAATACTATTATTTATTATTATACTATTTTTTTGGTTACTTAGTGGGTTAATCTTTAAATATGATGCTGTATTTTACAGTATGCTTAAATTGCCTAGTTTTGCTCTTAGTGGCAAATGGATAAGTATTATATGGTTTTTAATATATATACTAAATACTATAAGTATTGTTATTATCTATAATAAAGTTAAAATTCTTCAAAATAAAGATTATTTATATATACTACTTACTAATTACTTTGCTAATCAATTATTTATGTATTTCTTCTTTTATTTGATGAGTCCATTCTTAGGATTTGCAATTACTACTATAGTTATGTTATCAACAATATTCTTATTTATTGAGACTAAAAAGATATCAAAAACTTCTTCTTATTTTTTGATATCTTATATTATTTATAGTATATATGCTTTTATATTAATGGCTACTGTTTATTTTATGAATTTTTAAACATATCTAGTATTTCCATGAATTCTTTTTCTGGAGGACATGAGAATTCTATAAATTCTTTAGTTATTGGATGATTAAATCCTAGGTATTCCGCATGTAGCATTTGACCATAATCATTTATTTGTTTTCTCTTTCCATAAGTTGGATCGTTTACTACTGGATGACCTATATATTCCATATGAACTCTTATTTGATGTGTTCTTCCTGTTTCTAGAATTAATTCTACTAGTGTTGCATTTTTATATCTTTCTAATACTGTAAAATTAGTTGTTGCTTTTTTTGCGTTTTCATCAGTAACACACATTTTCTTTCTATCTAGTTTACTTCTGCCTATTGGAGCAACTATTTTACCTTTATTATTATCAATAACTCCATGAACTAATGCTATATATTTTCTTTTGATATTTTTATTTTTAAAGTCTTCTGAAAGTATTCTATGTGCTTCGTTTGTTTTAGCTATTAAAAGTATTCCTGAAGTATCTTTATCAATTCTGTGAACGATACCGCATCTGTTATCTCCACCTTCGTTTGATAAATCATCAGTGTAACCCATTAATGCATTAACAAGAGTACCTGTGTAGTTTCCATTACCTGGATGTACTACCATACCACTCTTTTTATTTACAACCATAATATATTCATCTTCATAAAGAATATCTAATGGAATTTGTTCTCCTTTAACAGTAGTGTCTACACTTAAATCTCCAATTTTAATAATGTCCCCTACTTTTAAAGTATATCCGCCTTTAACAACTTTATCATTAACAGTTATTTTGCCACTTTTAATATTCTTTAATAAAAAGTTTCTACTTTCACCAGTATTTTCTGTTAAAAATATATCTAATCTTTTTAAATTATCTTTTTCTTCTACTACTAATTCTTTCACTTCTACCATCCCTTATTATTATATACATAAGTAATATAACACCAAACGTTATAAATATATCTGCTGCATTAAATACAGCCATTTCTCTATTAAATAATGTAAAAGAAATATAATCAATTACATATCCTCTAAATATTCTATCTATTAGGTTTCCTATAGCTCCGCTTATTATTAAAGAAAGAGATACAATAGATAACCTAGAATCTATATTTTTTCTTATTTCATTAATTAAATAATAAAGAAGCATTACTGTTAATATTACTAATAAACTTGTACTATTGCCAAGAAAACCAAATGCTGCGCCAGTATTTTTAACAAAAATAAATTTTAAAAAATTATCAATAATGATAACTGGCGAATTTACTATAGTTTTTAATACTAACAATTTAATTGCTTGATCAAATAATATTAATAATAAAATTAATAAACTAATAATAATATATTTCTTTTTCATAATTTGTATTTTAACATATTTTCTAAGATATATCTATAAGTATTACATCTTCTCCTAATTTTTTGATTTGAGTAAACTTTATTGATAGATTTTCACTTGTACTTAATAAGCTTCTTACGAAATGTGTTCTTTCAATAACAAACTTTATCATATAACCATTAGATGGGTCGAATTCGACATCTATAATTCTTCCGACTTTTTTACCATCTTTTATATTTATAATATCTTTTCTTTGTAACTCTGATAATTTCATATTAAAGTATATTACAATATAAGTTTTTTAATACTAGATAAAGCACTATTTTCTATTCTTGATACTTGTGCTTGACTTACTCCTAAAAAGTCTGCTATTTCTGATTGATTTAATCCTTCTAAATATCTTTTTTCTATAGTTATTCTTTCTCTATCTTTTATTTTACTTAACGCTTCTCTAAGAGCTAGAAGCTCATTTAAATCTTTTGTGGTTTTATCTTCTAATTGATCTAATAAATATATTGTATCTCCTCCATCATTATATATGGGTTCAAATATACTCATTGGTTCTGTTAGAGAAGATAATGCATTATATAGTTCATACGGAGTTATATTAAAGTATTCACATATTTCTTCATTAGTTGGGTATACTCCATTATTTTTAAGATATGTTTCTTTGTAGTTTATTATTTGATATGAAAGTTCTTTTATAGTTCTAGATATTCTTATTTGATTATTATCTCTAATATATCTTTTTATTTCTCCTTCTATCATTAGAACTGCATATGTACTAAATTTCACTCCAAAAGATAGGTCAAAATTATCTATTGCTTTTATTAAACCAATTGTTCCTATTTGAAATAAATCATCTAGATTATCACATCTATTTTGATATTTCTTTAATATGCTTAATACTAATTTTAAATTTCCTTCTATAAGGGCATTTTTAGCACTCTTATCGCCTTTTTGCAGTTCAATAAATAAATTATTCATATCATCAGTGTTTAACGTTTTTAGAGTGCTTGTATTAATTCCTGTTATTTCTACTTTATTCTTTGCCATAAAAAAATCCTTTCAATTATATATTGAAAGAATTATTATTTTTTTATTCATTAATCTAATTTAATATTTTTTGCTAATACTTGAAGTATTGCAGGATCTTTAACTTCTTTTACTAAAGATTTGCCATCTCTTTTAATATCTTCAAAAAATACGAATTGATTTGTAAAGTCTTCACCATCAGGAGTAATCTCAGCACCTAAGAAGTATGTTACGCCTTTATATGATGCTTGTCTAAGTACAAAATACTTTTTACCACTTTTTAGGTTTAAAACTTGATTTGTTAAATTTTCCATTCTCTTTTCCTCCTTTATACATTAACGCATAAGTGCTTGTCCATCATTTAATGCATCGAATATTCCATTGTTTGAGAAGAAATTAGCAATATCAGCATCAGTTTGTTTATCTAATTCTGATTGTTCTTGTGCTTGTGTATAATCTTCTCCAGTTGCAGGAGCTGAATGTGCATTAGATACTTTTTCGTCTAAAGCATCTTCACCACTTATTCCATCAAGTGCATCTTGTAATGCATCACGTTCTCCTTCTGTTAATCCTGCTTCCTCTGCAGTTTTTTCTTCGCCAGTAATTGGTGGATTTTGAGGAATAGATGGATTTAATTCATCTTCACCTACTATTGATGAACCTGAACTTGATTTATCTAAATCTTGATTTCCAAGATAGCTTAATGATCCATCTTCATTTTCTTGATATGTTTCACCTTTGTCGTTTACTGAAATTCCAGTGCTTTCATCATAGATTACTTCACCTTCATCTAAATGTGCAGGTAATCCATTTTCCTTTTCATAATCGCTTTGTCCAGGTTCTGGTGTTACTGGGTCCGGTGTTACAGGATCTGGAGTTACAGGATCTGGAGTTACAGGATTTGGTGTTACAGGATCTGGTGTTACAGGATCTGGTGTTACAGGATCTGGTGTTACAGGATCTGGTGTCACTTGATCTGTTTGTGTTGGTTCAGTTTTAGGGGATCCTGGATTTACATCCTTATCCCCAGTACTGGGATTCTTTCCTTGCTCTTGCTCTTGATTTTGATCTTTATCTTTATCTTCATCATTATCTGGTTCATTGTTTTGTTCTTCATCTTGAGTTGGTTCTTGATCGTTTACATCAACCATAGCTATATGTTCTAAACTATCAGCAATTCTATTTTGATTATGAGCTATAATGCCTGTATGAACACCAATAGCTCCTAGGAATACAGTTGCAGCTGTCATTAATCCTAGTGTTACCTTTTTCCATAATGGAAGTGGTGCTGGTGTTGGTTCGTATTCTTCTTCCTCTTCTTCTTGTTCTGGCTCAGGTGTTTCTTCAACTGCTGGCTCTTCTTCTTCAGGTTCTACTGGAAGTTCTTCTCCATCACCCGGGAATGGAACTGGTGTTACTACTGGTTCGCCTTCAATTCTTTCTGGTTCTTCTGGAGTTTCAGGTACAACTGGGAATGGAACTGGTGTTACTACTGGTTCGCCTTCAATTCTTTCTGGTTCTTCTGGAGTTTCAGGTACAACTGGGAATGGAACTGGTGTTACTACTGGTTCGCCTTCAATTCTTTCTGGTTCTTCTGGAGTTTCAGGTACAACTGGGAATGGAACTGGTGTTACTACTGGTTCGCCTTCAATTCTTTCTGGTTCTTCTGGAGTTTCAGGTACAACTGGGAATGGAACTGGTGTTACTACTGGTTCGCCTTCAATTCTTTCTGGTTCTTCTGGAGTTTCAGGTACAACTGGGAATGGAACTGGTGTTACTTCAGGTTCACCTTCAGTTCTTTCTGGTTCTATTGGTATTTGTTCCAAACTTGGTTCTTCTAATTTACCACCATTCATTAAAATATCAATGTCGTTTTGAATTTTATCTAAATCATTATTGCATTCTTCATTTCTTTCTTTTAACATGTTGATAGAATCCATTTTAGCATTTATTATAGCGTCTTTATTTTCTAATTCTCTTTCATAAAGTGCTTTCTTTGCTGGAGATAATTCTCCTTTTTCTTCATCAGCTTTCATTCTATCGGCTATAACTTGTTTATCTCTTTTAATTGATTCTATTTCAATTTCTGTAGTTTTAATTAATGAATTATTTTGATAACGTGCATGAATTAGTATTTTTCTCATATCACGTTTTTGAGCTATTAGATCAAATTTTCTATTTTTTTCCTTTAATAACTCACTCATTTTCTCGTATGCTTTATCAGTAATTTTATCTAATCCAGTTGAGATTTGTGAAATTTCTTTAAGATCAAATGTTGTTTTGTCTTTTGATACTATTCTTCCTTTTTCATCTCTTGTTTCACCAAAAAGCATATCTGACATTATTTTATTGGCCTCATTTTTGATGCCATCTAAAATTCTCCATGTGTTTCCTAGTTCTAATGCCCCTATTTCTTCTAAAGGTGTATCATTTTTTAAAATTTCTTCTAATCTAGCTTCTAGTTCTCTAACTTTATCCATTATTGACTAGCCTCCTTTTTGTTTCTAATTATCATTTTAATGTCGTACTTTAATTCACCATTGTTATTTATATCTTGAAGTGAGTTGACATTATATTTATTTTGTTTATAAATATTTATCATTTCTTCTTCTGTTACGTATGTTGTACTTAAATCTTCCCAACTTGAATCAGTTGTTCCTTTGATTTCTTGTAGTTTAATTTTTGTTTTTGTTTCGATTTGTCTATTTCTTCCATCTGAAACTTTTGGATTTTTTGTGCTATATTCTGTCCAATTTCCCCATTTAGATTTACTTGTTCTAGTTGCATCAGAATATCCTTTTGGAGCAACTGCTGTATATTCAGTTGTTTCCTTTTCAGTAGCTTTATACCATTTATATGCTGTGGCTTTTGTAGATGAATCTTTAGTAGCTCCATCTACAGGTGCAGATGTATAGTAAACTTTTTCGCCACTCGCACTAGAACTTCCTGATGGATAATAACTCTTAGTTCCACCTGTTAATTTATACCAGTTGTAATAATATAATGGACTAATTTTTCTACATGTTGGTTTGCTTACATCACAACTGTTCATGCTTAATTTCCATTCTCCATATGTATAACATTTGTCGCCTTTTTTAACTCTATCTGATTCGATTGAATCACGGTCACCCTTACTACATGAGTAGAATTCTTCAAATGTATATGCTAATTGTGGATCTTCTGGATCTTCTCCACATTTAACTCCTAATTGATATTTCTTAACTGTTGATGTTGAATATTTTCCACAAATATAGAAATGATATGGATCACTTCCACCACCAGTTTGTGTTCTTGTTTGATATTCAACCTTAATGCCACCATCAGCATAAACATAGTCATTTATTTTTGTTTGGCTGAAAACTTTCTCACCTTTTGAGTTTAATGCATAAGTTTTAGTTCCACCTGTTGTTGTAAACCATTTATATGCTTCAGTTGTTTTATCACTTGATAAGTTGTAATTATTATTTGGTGATACTGTGTAATACTCTTTTACATCACTTGCATTTTTCTTTTCACCAGTAGATGTATAGTATGTTTTATCTGATATCTTCCAAGTAAATAATTGATCTCTATATCTATAGTATTTTGTAGTAGCAATTGTTTTATAAGATGCATATTTTATTTCATCTTTCCATATTTCTTCTACAGGTCCTAGATCTTGTGCTCCTGCTTTTAATTTTTTTGGTAAGAATGTAAATCTTACTAAACTTTCATCAGGTACAATATCAGATATAGTTCCTTCTTTTTCATCTGCATATTCTGTATCAGAATTTTTTTCTGTACAACTTAACCATGGTGTATATTGTTTAGTACCATTTGGTAGTACACAAACTTTAACGTATGTTCCTGATTCATCACATGTACTAAAATTTTCTGGATTTACTAATCCTAGTGATTTTAATGTACTTAATTCAACAACTCCGCATTCACCATTTGCTATTGGTAGTAAGTCTGTATTATTTTCATAATATTTCTTACCTGCTTCTAATAATGTTTTTTCATAATCAAATGTTGGTTCAGTTGGTGTTGTAGGTTTGTTGTTCTTAGCACAACCCTTTAATATTAGAAGTACCACAATAATGATTGCTGCAACAATTAAAAAACCAATTAGTATTCTTTTCTTTGCTGCGCTACCATCATCATAATCTTTATCTTCGTAGCCATAATCATCATAATTATTTGACATTTCTATTCCTCCAATTCCTTTTATGTCATATACTATTGTTATTTTAGCACAACTAACTATTTAAAAACAAGAGATAAATAAAAAAATATAAAGTAATTTCTTTATATTTTCATTATACTTTTTAATTTTTTTATTACTTTCTTTTCTATTCTTGATATATATGATTGGGATATTTTTAATTTTTCTGCCAATTCTTTTTGTGTTAATTCCTTTTTTCCTGATAATCCATACCTTAATTCTATTATTTCTTTGTCTCTATCATCAAGCTTTTTTACTTCTTCTTGTAATAAAGTTTTATCATCTTTACATTCTATTGACTTTTCTACTAAGTCTTCCTCTGTACCAAATATATCTTCTATATGTAGTTCATTACCTTCGCTATCTAAATTTACAGAGTCTTCAAAGCTAACTTCACTCATTCTTTTTTTATTTTTTCTTAAGAACATTAATATTTCATTATCAATACATCTAGATGCGTATGTTGCTAATTTAATATTTTTGTCTAATTTATACGTTTTTATTCCTTTTATTAATCCTATTGTGCCAATTGATACTAAATCTTCTAAATCATACATTGTATTATCATACTTTTTTGCTAGAAAAACTACTAATCTAAGATTATGTTCAATTAGTTTATTTCTTGCATCTAAATCTCCAGTATTGCTTCTTCTTACTAAATCTTCTTCTATCTCTTTCTTTAATGGTGGAGGTAGTATATCTGTACTACCAACAAAAAATACTTCTTCTTTCTTAAAAAACTTATTTAATATTTTTTCTATCATTATTCCTCCATAAGATTATAATTTAATAGGCAATTAAATCCATTAAACTTTTTATTTGTTACTCCTACTACAATGTCATTTCTTTCTCCTATACCATCTATATATACTTTTTTGGGTTTAAAACATTTTAATAAAGATGAATTTTCTATTGTTTTAAACGGTACCAAAAAGAAATTCTCTTTTATATCTTTATTTATTATTATTACATTTTTATTAGTGTATGGTTCTACTAGTGTATTACCTGTATCCATGTAACCATTTAGATATAAAACACTTCCGTTTTTTAGATATATTGTTACTTTATGTCTTAACTTTATTATATTCTTTAGATTATATGTTAATTTTTTTAATATATTCATAATTATGGGTATTAATAATAAATAATATTTATATTTTACTAATGATTCTATTTTTAAATAGTAAAGAGTTCCTCCTAAGAAAAATGAAAACATAAAAAAATATAATAAGTTATTTATAAATTCTTTTAGATTTATATATTCAAATGATATGAGATTCATAATAATTCCAATTAATAATTTAAATAAAGTTAGTTCTATATTATTAAAGTTTACAAATAAATATAGTAGTGATATTTCTCCTACTATTGAAGAAATAATTAATCTTGAAGTTTTTGTATTTAATTTTAATATCGTACTTGTTGTTTTGAGTATTAAAAAGTCTATTATAAAATTTAGTATTATTAGTTCATCTATGTATATCATTTTCTTCACCAAAATAAGTATATAAAAAAAGAAGCAATTTTTTTGTCGAATTATTGCTCCTTATTTGTTTTTTTTAATCTCATTTCGTTTGATGGTGTTTGTGGTTTATTGTATCTTGTTGGTAATACTCTTTTTGAGTCAGGCATGTTGTAGTCTCTTATAAAGAATCCAAAGTCTCTTAATCTTCTTCTACTTATTTGATATTCTCCACTTGATAATCTTATAATTCTTCCTTCTGCATCTCTTTCTACTATTAAATTATTAAATAGTCTATATGCATATTCTGCCATATACATTGGATCATATCCTTGAAATCTACATTTATCTACTATTCCAAATAAATCTTCTACATTTTCTGTTACTACTCTATATAAACAAAACTCATTTGCTAGTGCTTTGAAAAAATCATAATCAACTGCTTTTGCGTGTGACACTAAACAATTCTTTATAAAAGCTTTGTCTAAGTATTTTTTATCTTCTCTATATAATATAGGTATATACTTTATTCTTCTCTCGTAGTGTACATCTCCAGGTTTTTCATCTACACTATTTTTATTTTCAAAATAACATATATTTATATCGGGTTTGAAGCCCTCTTTTGTTTTTGATTGATTTTTAAAATATTCTATTAAATCGTCTTCATCAAAACTTTCAGTAAAATTATCTAGTTCAGATATTGTCATTTTTGGCGTTAATCTATTATAAACATGAACTAGTACTATATATTTACCATTACTATCCTTTTCACAAGTTACATTTCCAAAATAGTACTTAGTCGTTTTCTTTCTATTATTTTTTTCAATAATATCAAGTGTTTCTTTAAATTCATCAAGCGTACTATATTCTCTTTTTGTTGCACCTAAATATTCTACTATTGAATATCTTTTTGTCTCTTTCTTTTCCATACCCTACCCCCAACTTTAATGCTTATTCTACTAAAAAGAATATAAAAAGTCAATTTTTACTTTACTAAAATGGAAAAGTATGTTAAATTATATGTGACTTAAAAAGAGGAGGCAAGTTTAAAATGGCAAAAAATGTATCAAATAGAAAAAATATGAGTGCTCAAAATAGACCTTTTTCATTAAAGGCAACTAAAAAAACTCAAAAAGTTAATTTACAAACAGTTGTAGTTGATGGAAAAAAAGTTAGAATGTCAACTAAAGAAATTAAATCTTTAAATAAGTAATTAAAAAATGATTGAATATCTCAATCATTTTTTTGTATCACTTTATTATTTCTTGTTCTAGAACTAAGTCTATATTGTAGTTCTTTTTTATTTTGTCTTTAATTAATTCTATTAACTTAATTATATCTTCGCTAGTAGCATTATCATAGTTTATTATGAAGTTGGCATGCTTTTCACTTATTTTTGCTCCGCCTTCAGTGTAACCTTTTAGTCCCGAGTCATCAATTAATTTTCCGGCAGCCATTCCTTCAGGATTTCTAAATACACTTCCACAATTTGGATATTCTAGTGGTTGT
>CAVDFY010000023.1:3209-3644 GCA_963607925.1 bacterium | reverse complement strand
GAAGAAATGGATAAAGTTGATTTTAATGATGTAGATAGTAAATACTAAGAAATCACTTTCTTAGTATTTTTTTTAAGGAGTATTTATGAAACCAAAAAATATAACATTGGTAGGTTTATTAGCAACTATAGTAATAGTTATAGTATTTGTAATATTATTACTTCCAGTTCTTTATAACTTAGTTAATGATTCTAAAAAAGAATTACTTGTTAGTGAGAGCAAGAGAGTTCATAAAGAAGCTTCGATGAGATATGCAAGCGGAAACACTAGTAAAATTGTTAGTTCAGAAGATGAAACTAAATTACAATCTTTTAAAGATAATTTAAAGTACTGTATTATTTTTAATGATAATGGTTATATTGTTCATTTCAAAGTATCTGATGGAAATTGGATAATAGACCTAGATGATGACTACTCAATTGATAAGATTACTAT
>CAVDFY010000023.1:0-3199 GCA_963607925.1 bacterium | reverse complement strand
GATTACTATTGATGATATAAAAGTAGGCAACTTAAATAATTATGAATGTAAATGATAATAATTAATATTTCGAAAAAAGGTTCGTAAGAACCTTTTATTTATGATAAAATAATTATGAAAGGAAATGTTATGAATTATATACCACTTAATATTAAAACTGAATATGATTTAATGAATAGTCTAATTAAAATAGATGATTTACTTTTGTATGCTGAAAGTAGAGAAGTTAAAGCACTTGGAATTACTGATTCATCTATGTTTGGAACTATGGAATTTATAACTAAATGTAATTTATGTGGTATTAAGCCAATCGTAGGTTGTGAACTTATAATAGAAGATGCATACGTTGTTTTATATGCTAGAAACTATGATGGATTAGTTTCATTATTTAAATTAGTTTCTAAAAAGAATATAGATGGTAATATAACATTTGAAGATGTTAAAAAATATATATCTAATTTAATAGTTGTAACCAGTATTAAACATTATGAAGTTGTATCTAAATATTTTCCTGAATGTTATTTAAAATTTCATAATGAGAAAACTAAAGAAGAAGCACTTAAACGTACTTCTAATATAGTATATATGGATTTAATTAGATATTTTGAACCTGATGATTTAGAGTATTTTAAATATATAAGATATATTGAAGAAGGTAAAACTAAAAATGAAAAAATAAATGTATATGAAAGTGGTTTTAAAAATAATATAGGAAGAGAATATACTAAAAGTACTTTTGATTTTGCTGAACTTATAAATATAGAACTTCCTAAGGTTAAAACACATATACCTGTATACAGAGAAGATTCAAGAGAGTTCTTGTTTGCTCTTGCTAAAAAAGGATTAGAAAAAAGATTAAATGGAAATGTTCCTGAAGTTTATAAAGAAAGACTTATGTATGAACTTTCTGTTATTGAAAAGATGAATTTTATTGATTATTTCTTAATTGTATATGACTTTGTACTTTTTGCGAAAAGAAATAGTATATTAGTAGGTCCAGGAAGAGGAAGTGGAGCAGCATCACTTGTAAACTATAGTCTTGGAATAATAAATGTAGATCCATTAAAATACAATTTAATTTTTGAAAGATTTTTAAATCCTGATAGAATCACTATGCCTGATATAGATATAGATTTTGATAGTTTAAAACGTGAAGAAGTAATAAAGTATGTAAGTGATAAATATGGACACAAGAATACTGCTAGAATAATATCATTTAATACATTACTTCCTAAACAAGTTATAAGAGATGTATCTAAAGTTATGGAATTAAATCCAATACTCGTTGATAATATATGTAGAACTATTAAAGATGAAAAAAATTTTGATGAACTTAAAAATAATTTTGAATTTAATAATATAGTTAGAAGAAATAATGATGCTTTATATTTAGTAAAAGTTTGTGATAAATTATGTGGTTTAAAGAAGAATACTAGTATGCATGCAGCTGGTGTTGTTATAAGTGATATTTCACTTGATGAAGTTATGCCTTTATATAAAGTAGGAGATACTCTTTTAACCGGATACTCAATGGAATATATAGAAAGTCTTGGGCTTTTAAAGATGGATTTCCTGTCTATTAAAAATTTAAATACAATTTCTAATATTCTTGATGATATTAGAAGTGATGGTAAAAATTTAGATATTAATAATATAGATTTAAATGATAAGAGAACTTTATATTTATTTAGTAAAGCTTATACTACTGGAATATTTCAATTTGAAAGTAGTGGTATGAAATCATTCTTAAAAGAACTAGAAGTTGATTCATTTAATACTTTGGTTGATGCGATTGCTTTATATAGACCAGGTCCTCGTGAGATGATACCTACTTATATTAAAAGAAAAAAAGGACTAGAAAAAGTAACATATTTAATACCAGAACTTGAACCAATACTAAAAAGTACTTATGGAATTATAATATATCAAGAGCAAGTTTTAGAGATACTTAGAAATATTGGTGGATATAGTTATGCTGAAGCTGACATAATAAGAAGAGCTATGTCTAAAAAGAAAGAGAGCGTTATTGCTTCTAATAAAGATAAGTTTATTAATGGAGTTATATCACATGGACATACTAGAGAAGTTGGAGAAGAGTTATACGAGTTAATTATAAAATTCTCTTCTTATGGATTTAATAAGTCTCACTCAGTAGTATATTCAGTAGTAGCTTTTCAAATGGCATATTTGAAAATAAATTATACTTTATATTTTATGAAGAATTTGCTTAATATGAATAAGAGTAGTGAAAGTATAAAAGAATATATAGATGAAAGCAAACTTCTTGGAATAGAGTTTTTACCAATAGATATTAATAAATCATCTAAAGAATTTATAATATCTGATAATAAACTTGTGATACCTTTTACTATTATTAAAAGTATAGCATCTACTGTTAGTGAAGAGATAGAGGGTGAGAGGAGTAAAGGCCTATTTAAAGATTTCTATGATTTTATGATTAGATGTTATAGTAAGAGTGTTAATAAAAGAGTAGTTATCTCTTTAATAGAATGTGGAGCTTTTGATAAATTTGGAATTAATAAGAAGAGTTTAATAAATAGTTTTGATGAAGTACTTAATTATGTTACTTTGTGTAAAGATCTAAATATGGTTATTGATGAAAAACCTATACTTGAAGATATGGATGACTATACGGATAAAGAAATAATAGATAATGAAATAATTAATTATGGTTTCTACTTATCATTTCATCCTGTTACTAAGTTTGATAGAAGTAATTCTATAACACTTAGAGATTTTACTAAATATTTTGATAAAGTTATATCTTGTATTTTATATGTAGAAGGTGTTAAAACTATTAAGACTAAAAACGGGGACAAGATGTCATTTATTAAATTAAGTGATGAGTTTAGGACTATTGAAGGTGTAGTTTTTCCTGATGCATATAAAAAGATTGGCGAAGCTAAAAAGAATTATGTATATAAAATTAATGCTAAAGTTGAAAAAAAAGATAACACTTATCAATTAATAGTGTATAATATGATTAATTTGGGTTAGGTGAAAAAGTATGGATGAAGAAAAGAAGAAGACTATTACTAAGAAAAAAACAAATAGTACTAAGAAAAGTACTGGGACTAAAAAGAAAGCTAGTACTAGTAAAAAGAATAGTACTAAGAGTAGTAGTGTAAAAAGTAATACTAGGAAAAACACTTCTAAAAAGGTGAGTGCTACTAAGAGT
>CAVDFY010000022.1:699-3323 GCA_963607925.1 bacterium | reverse complement strand
GTACTATAACTTAATTCAAAAAAAAAGTATCAAAACACTAGATTTAATAAAATAGTTTCTGATACGCATAAAAAACACTTTATAACAATAATAAAATCAAAGTAAAGTTTACTTTCGAATATAATATTTCACACCATGTGGTATTTTTTTAAACAAAAGAATTTTTTTCAAAAAGCATATAAAAATTTAATTATTTTAAGAATATCATTTTAAATATATAAAATATTTATTTTCAAATTTATACCAACAATGATTTAATAAAATTTTCCCTCAAGATTTTTTAACACTAACATTAGTCTAATATTCTATTTTATTAAGATAAAGTCCAACAGGACTAGCACATCTACCAAGAGAAGTTCTGTCTTTTAATTTAAATATATCTTCAATATCACAAATACTCTTCTTAGAGTCATTAATATCAAGTAATAAACCAACTATATTTCTAATCATATATCTAAGAAAACCAGTTGATTCAAATCTAAGATATAATACTTTCTTAGATATTTTATAATCTATAATTACATTTCTTTCATAATTACCATTATCTTTGTCAGAAGTAAAACTTCTATAATTATGGTTTCCCTTAAATTGATTAATAAATATATCCAAGAGTTCTTTATCAATACTCTTACAATATTGATATACGTATTCACTTTCTATAGGATTATATTCTCCCATATTTATTTTATAAATGTATTCTTTTCTTTTAACATCATGTCTTACATTAAAATCATTACTAACTTTTTTAATGCTTTTAACATGAACATAATCACTTAATAATGAGTTAACACTATGAAGTAATTTCTTTGTGTTTACTTCTTCATCTATTTCAAAAGTACAATATTGGTTTATAGCATGTACTCCCCTATCAGTACGAGATGCCCCTATAGTATTAATATTTCTATTAAATATTTTAGATAATACTTTTTCTAGTTCTCCTTCAACTGTATCTTTATTCTTTTGAATTTGATATCCATAATATTTAGAACCATTATAACTTAAATTAATTAAATATTTCACTTTATTACACCTCTTTGAACTAAGTACGCATAGACTAATACTAAATGAAATACTGTAAAAAATAAATCATAAAATCCTACTCTATTAGTTCTATAATTAGTTCTATATCTTTTCATATTATAAAGTCTAAGTTCTGATGCGAAAGCTATATCTCTACTTTTCCTTTTAGTAAGTGCTAGTATATTTCCATATATAGTACCAACAGCATTCATTCTACCAAACATATTGGAATGAAAGTAATCTATTCCTCTACTAGCTTCTGCTTTTAATGTTTTGTATTCAACTGTTAACATAAGTGGTACATATCTAAGCATTTTATTAATCTTAAAAGCAAGTTTAGTTATTGGCAAATATAAAAAGTTAAAATATGATAAAAACTTTTCAATACCATAAGCACTCTCACTAGGACTAGTAGTATAAGCAAGTATATTTAAATACTCTACTACTGTTATAAGTTTTATTACATAAGTAAGTGCTTCAGTCATACTAAGTCTAAAATATGCACATATAAATACTATAAGAATATAAATATATCTTAAAGACCAAAATGTTCTAAAATAATATTTAAATGGTACAAAACTTAATAATTCCATACATAAAACTAATGAAAATAGAAATAAATTTATATATAAAGAATCACTTAATATCATAAGTAATATAGCTATTATAAAATTAAATAGTTTTACTACTGGATTTAATCTATGAACTGAAGAATCAACTGGATAAAAAGAACCAAATGAGTTTCTAGAATACATCTCTATATACCCCCTTTATTAGGTCAAGTATATTGTCATAATCATGTATATATCTTCCTTTTTTCTTGCATTCATCTATAAATGTTACTATTTTAGGAACTTCTACTCCTATTTGATTTAATGCATCTATATCTCTAAGCAACTCCTTACCACCAAATGCTACTAATTTAGTTAAATTCATTAAATAAACATAATCTGTTATTTGATAACAAAAATTAGTGTCTTTACTTAATAATATTATTGTCTTATTGTATTTATTTTTAAGAAGTCTTAAAAGTCTTATTAATTCTTTTTTATCATTATTATTAAGCCCAGCTGTATATTCATCAAGTATTAATATATTTGGATTATATACAAGAGCACAAGCAAGTGCTACTTTTTTAGCATCTACTAGTGTTAAATCTTGTGGATTCATATTTAAATATGAGTCATCAAGTCCAACTAATTTTAAAGCATCACTAGCTCTTAAATCTATTTTTTCTAACTTATATTTGAAATATTTCATTCCAAACTCTATTTCACTTCTAACCGTTTTATTAAAGAACATATCATATGGATTTTTAAATACATATCCAGTTTGAAATCTTAGTTTATTTATATTCTTTATCATTCTTCCATCATTAATAAATCTCCCTATTTTAACTTTACCACGAGTAGGCATAATAAGAGCATTTATTAAGTCACCTATAGCTGTTTTACCACTATTACTTCTACCAATAAAAGAATATATTCCAGGACTTTTTATTTCAAATGATACATCACTTATTATAGTTTTTTCTAAAGGAGTATATGCATCTATAACAAAACTTACATGATCAAATTTTATTTCCATAATGCACCTACCAATTC
>CAVDFY010000022.1:0-659 GCA_963607925.1 bacterium | reverse complement strand
TACCAATTCTTCATCCGTTAAATGATATTTATTTATAAGTCCATAATCCATTAAATATCTATTTAACTCAACTATAAATGGAAGCCCAAGACCTAATCTTTTAAGTATTTTTTCTTCATTTAAAACACTTAATGTCTTTCCTTCACATACTATCTTTTTCTCATATATTACTATTATTTTATCTCCATACATAGTCTCTTCCATATCATTAGTAAAGTTGATAACAATACCACCATTTTTAGAATATTCTTTTAGTATATCAAATACTAATAATTTATCTTCATAGTCTAATTCGCAAAGTATATTATCAATAACTATTATTTTAGGTTTAACTATTAAAGCAGATAATATTTTCATCTTAACTTTATCACTAGATCCAAGACTATTAGGATCTCTAATAAGTAATTCTTGTAATTTAAAATGTCTACTTTCAGTATCTATAAGTTCTCTTATTTCATTCTTTTTCATAGCTAAACTTTCAAGTCCAAAAGCTATTTCATCTTCAACAGTTTCTCCTACAAAAACATTTAAATGTTTATAAAGAACAAAGCTCATTCTTCTTCTAATTATATCTAATGTTTTAGGACTAAAACTAGCATCCCCTACTTCTATAATTGCTTTTTTATTACCATGTAAAAGAGTATGAATTATTAAATCAT
>CAVDFY010000021.1:0-2196 GCA_963607925.1 bacterium | reverse complement strand
TTAAAAGAAAGATGAAAAATAATACATTAGATGAATTCTTAAAAGATTAATTATAATCTTTCTTTTTATATATTTATGTTCTAGAGGTGTATATGAAAAATAAAACTAAAAAAATATTACTTTCGTTAATTATTATTTCAACATTCTTAATGTCTGTTGGATATGCTACTATAAATTCTATATCTTTAGATATTGGTGGAGACTTAATGGCTGAAGCACAAGATGGTGTTTTTATTACTGAAGTAAATTATGCTTCTAATAGTAATGCAGATATTACTAATTCTGAAATAATTGGTTTTTCAAAAACTACTCTTAATAGTAAAGTAGTGCTTTCTGCTACTTCTGCAACATCTTCAATTACATATAAAGTTAAAATATATAATAGTAATGATACATCTTATAAATTTAAAGGTGCGATATATGATGAATCTTTTTATAGTAATTCAAATATAGATTTTTCATTAAATGGTATTAGTGAAGGTGATATAGTTGAAGCTAAAAATTATATTGAATTTGAAATAACATTTTATTACAAAAATTATCAATTATCTACAGATAATACTTTAACATCATATATAAATTTTAATTTTGTATTAAATAAGTCTGTTATGGAAAGCGAAATAGTTGATAAGTATGTTCCTGAAGGTGAAACAATAGAGGATATTGATTTAGATAAATTAACTGATTCAGAAAAGAATAATATGTTCAGTAATGTTGCTTCTGGTCAAGGAATATATAAAGTAAAAGGAATTGGTGGGGACAATGTAACGATATTTAGAGGTACGTATACTGATAATTATGTATCTTTTGGAGGACAATTATGGAGAATTCTTCAAATAGATTCTGATGGTAATTTAAGATTGATATTAGATGATGTTATAAGTAGTACTTCTAGTTATAAAAGTAGTAGTAGTGCTACAAGTGTAGATGATGCTAAAACAGTACTTTCATATTCTAATAGTAATATTAAAACTATAGTAGATAACTGGTATACTAATAATTTAAGTAGTTATTCTAGCAATATTGTTACTTCTAAATTTTGTGCTGATTTTACTAGTTATACTAGAACTAGTTCGGGTACACAATCAAATGTTTATTACTTTCAATCATATGAAAATTTAGGACAAGATAGTGGAAACTATAGTCCAAGTTTAGAGTGTTCAAGTGAATATGTATTTGAAGGAAATATTGGCATAATAAGTGCTGAAGAAGTTGTTCTTGCTGGCGGAGCATTTGGCAAAGAAAATACTAGCTATTTCTTGTATAATTCAAGTATTACTAATTATTATTGGACTCTTTCTCCTGCTTATTATGATCCTAGTCAACAAAATGCTAATGTGTTTATTGTTTCAAGTAGGGGATTAATTACTGACTGGACTAGTGGATTATTAACTAATATATATAGTATAAGACCTGTAATTACAATTAATGGTAATAAATCTATGACTGGGGATGGGACTAAGAGTAATCCATATACTTATTCAAGTTAAAGTATCATATATGTGATATGTGGTACTTTTTTTATTGGAAAATTATGTTATAATTTATTAAGGTGAAGATATGAAGTTATTAGGTATATTATGGGATTATGATGGAACAATAATAGATACAGCAAGAAAAAATATGAAAGTTACTATTGAAGTACTTAAACATTATGATAAAGATATTGGAAGTCATTTACCAGTTGCATTACAAAGTTATGAAAACTATCAAAAAGCAAATCATAAATATAAGAATTGGCAAGATTTATATATGAATGAATTTAATGTTAAAGAAGATGATTTAAGTGAAATAGTTACATTTTGGTCTCTAGAACAAGAAAAGATAAAATATATTCCTGATATGTTTGTTGGGCTTAAAGATATAATTAAATCTTTGGATACTAAAATGGGTATTTGTTCACAAAATAGTAGTACTACAATAAAATCAATATTAAAGTATTATGATGTTCTTGATAAATTTGATTATATAGTTGGATGTGAAGAAATAGGAATAAATCATCAAAAGCCTGATCCTTCTGGATTTGTAAAATGCGTAAATAATTTAAGAATAAATGAAGAAGATGGTTTTTATATTTATATTGGGGATCACTCAGATGATGTTACTTTTGCTCGTAATGCAGAAAAAGAATTAAATAAAAAAGTTATAAGTATAACAGTTGACTACTTAGGCTTTAATAAAGATAGATATAAAAAT
>CAVDFY010000020.1:0-3355 GCA_963607925.1 bacterium | reverse complement strand
ATATGATACATAATATTAGCATTGTTATTGAAGAAGCACCAACAATAGTTTTAATAGCTACTATGATACTTCCAAAGAAAATGAAAGATATCAAGAGTATTGCTACTAGAATGACTAGAGATGGTTATAATATAGAATACTTAAATATAGATTACAATATAGAAGAAACAAATAAAAAAATTAGTGAAATAATGGATAGATTAAATGTATTAAATCTACAAGATTCAGTATTTGATTTAAAAACATTAGTTGATTATTATGAAGCAATATATAGTGATTTCGATAATGAAAAACGTGGTAAGAAAGAATATGAAAGAGGAATCATTAATATAAATGATAGAATAGTTAAAGTAAGTTCAATACTTAGAAATCTTTATGCAGAAATTGATAACTTAAAAGATACTTATGATTTAAGTGATGATGAAATAATGGTTATTGATGAAATAAATAAAGAGTTAATACAAGTAAAAGATAGTTTTAAACTTATAAATGATAGAACTCTATCAAAGGTAATGCCGTATTCAAAATTAAGTAATGAATGTGAAATGGTAGCTGTATCTTTATCAAAAGTAGAAGATAAACTAGAAACAACTCTTAAAAATCTAGGAAGTTTAAAAGAAGACGAAGCAAGAGCTAGAGATCAACTATATGAAATTAAAAATATAATAAATAATTCTAAATATAAAATTAAAGATTATAATCTTCCAGTTATACCAGATAAATTTTATGTAGAATTAAAAGAAGCATATGATGCTATTAAAGAAATACAAGTTGAAATAGATAAAAAACCCATATCAATAAAAACATTAAACTTAAGAGTAGATACTGCAAGAGATTTAGCATTAAAGTTATATCAAACAGCATCAAATACTACTAAAACAGCAGCTATGGCAGAAATGGCTATAGTTTATGGTAATAGATATAGATCAAGTAATAGAGAAGTAGAAACAGGATTAAATGCATCAACAAAAGCATTTAACAAGGGGGAATATAAAGATTCTCTTGAAATAATATTAAATACACTTAATATCGTAGAACCTGGTATTCATAAAAAACTTCTAAGTAAAATGGAAAGTTAGGTGGAATTAATGGCAAAAAAGAAAAAATCATCAGAATCTAAAAAGAAATTTAGATATACAAATGAACTTACAGGACTAGTGCTTATACTATTTTGTATAACTGGTCTTGGAGCATTTGGAGCAGTAGGAAATCTAGTGAAGAAATTCGCTATATTTCTTTTTGGTACTTGGTACTTTATATTATTAGTGTTAGGCTTATGTTATGGAGTATATCTACTAGCAAAAAGAAGCAAACCAGATTTTTTCTCTGCAAGACTAGTTGGAGTATATGCAATAATTTTATCTTTATTGTTATTCTCACACATCAACTATATTAAAGATACAAACGTAAAAGGAAAAGAAATATTTACAACAACATTTGATAATATAAGCGCTTCATATAATGCAGAAAGTGAAATAAGAAATACTGGTGGAGGAATGATTGGAGCAACAACTTCATGGGCATTCGTTTCATTATTCGATGTAGAAGGAACAACATTTGTATTAGTAATAATCGCAGGATTTGGATTAATAATGTTATTTGATATAACACTCGCAGATATATTTAGAGCAGTAATTTCACCATTTAAGAAATTATTTGATAGAAGTGAAAAAGATGAAGAAGAGAAAATTTCTAAGAAACAAGTACTTAATACAAATGAAATCGTTGAAGATGAAACTCCTATTGACAAGAGAGTTGTTATTACAAGCGTAGAAGACTTAGAACCAAAGAAAGAAGCAACAGTTGGAAATATAGAAGCACAAAAAATACCTGAACCTGAAGAAGAACCAACAAATGAAGTATATATTAAACCACCTGTAGCTTTATTAAACCCAAATAAAAGTAAAGGAAAAGTTAACTCAACAGAATTTATCGCTTCAAATACAAAGATACTAGAAAGAGTATTTAGTGACTTCGGTATGAGAGCTAAAGTAATAGAAGTCCATGTAGGCCCTGCTGTTACTCAATATGAAATGGACTTAGATAGAGGAACTAAAGTTAACAAAGTACTAAGTATTTCAAGAGAAATAGCATTAGCTTTAGCGGCAAAAGAAGTTAGAATTGAAGCACCAATACCTGGAAAAAATACAATTGGTGTAGAAATACCTAATCAAACAATTATGGCTGTATCAATGAGAGAAATAATGGAAGATTTAGAAAAGAATCCTAAATATAAAGATTCTAAACTAGCAGCTCCTCTTGGTAGAGATATAATGGGTAAAGTAAAATGCGTAGAAATAAATAAAACACCTCATATGCTTGTAGCAGGTGCTACTGGTAGTGGTAAATCTGTATGTATAAATAATATTATCGTTTCAATAATCATGAGAGCTACACCAGATGAAGTTAAAATGGTATTAGTAGATCCTAAGAAAGTAGAATTTAACGTTTACGAAGGAATTCCACATCTACTTACACCAGTTGTTACAGACCCTAAAAAGGCTAGTGCAGCACTTCAAAAAATAGTTGTAGAAATGGACGATAGATACGAAACATTCAAAAATAGCGGAACTAAAAATATTCAAACATATAATGACTATATTGAAAGAGAACTTAAAAAGAATCCAGATTGTGGGCTTAAAAAAATGCCATTTATATTAGTAATAATAGATGAGCTTGCAGACTTAATGTTAGTAGCAGCAAAAGAAGTAGAAGAATCAATCATGAGAATAACACAACTTGCAAGAGCAGCAGGAATTCACTTAATAGTTGCAACTCAAAGACCATCAACTGATATAATCACTGGTGTTGTTAAATCAAATATCCCAACACGTATATCATTTGCTGTTTCTTCATCTATAGACTCACGTACTATTCTTGATATGACAGGAGCAGAAAAACTACTTGGTAAAGGTGATATGTTATATAAACCAATGGATGAAAATACTCCAACAAGAATTCAAGGTAGTTTCGTTTCAGATGATGAAATTGCAAGAGTAGTAGACTTTGTTAAGAAAAGATGTCATCCACCAAAATACAGTGATAAATTTACAAACCTTGAAGCAAATACTAACAGTGGTTCAGGTGACTCACTCGGAGGCAATGGTGGAGGAGAACAAAAAGATGTACTTTATGATGAAATATTAAATTATGCAATTCGTATGGGACAAATAAGTGCATCACTTATCCAAAGAAAATATAGTATCGGTTACAATAGAGCAGCTCGTATAATGGACCAATTCGAAGAAAAAGGAATAGTAGGTCCAGCTAAAGGTTCAAAACCTAGAGATGTGTTAGTAAAACTAGAAGAACCTAAGGAGTAAATATGAATAAAAAAGAAAGAATAATATTATTA
>CAVDFY010000019.1:0-3173 GCA_963607925.1 bacterium | reverse complement strand
AGACAATACTGAAGTCAAAAAAGTAAACACAAAATTTCAAACCTATTATGAAATCAATGATACAGTAAATAAATATTTTAAAAATACACTTTTATCTAAAGAAGGAACAGAAGCATTAAAATATTTATCTGACAGAAATATGTCAAAAGAACTAATTAATGAGTTTAATATAGGTCTTGCAAGTTCAAATAAACTATATAGTATCTTATCAAAAAAATATAAAACAGAAGATTTATATGATTTAGGACTTATTAAACAAATAAATGGTAATTTCTATGACACATTTCAAAGTAGAATAATATTTCCAATAATAGATGAAAATAATAATATAGTAGCGTTCTCTGGAAGAAAATATTTAAGTGATGATTTAAAAGATGATCACTTACCAAAGTATCTTCATTCAAAAGAAAGTGAAATATTTAAAAAAAGTGGTATTTTATACAATATCAATAATGCTGATTCATTTATTAGACAGAGTAAAGAAATAGTACTTACTGAAGGATTCATGGATACTATTAGAATGTCATCTATAGGATATAAAAATGTAGTAGCTCTAATGGGAACAGCATTCACAAAAGAACATCTAGATAAAATACTTAAATATAAATGTAAAGTAATATTAAATCTAGATCAAGATGAAGCTGGAGTAACAAACACAATTAAGATAGGGGATGAACTTCTAAAAAATAATATAGATTCAACAGTAATAGTATTCGAAGACTATAAAGATAGTGATGAATTCATAAGTAAAAAAGGAAAAGAAGCATTTGATATTGCTTATAATAATAGACTTTCATTTATAGATTTTAAACTTAAATACTTAAAATCAAGTAAGAATATGAAAGACTCAGTAGAAATAAGTAAATATATAAATGAAGCAATAGATTCTCTAGAACAAATAGATGATGATATCTTAAGAGAATTAAAAATAACAGAAATTTCAAAAGAGTTTGATATAGATGACTCAGTAATAAGAAATAAAATAAAAGTAAAAGAAGTCAAAAAGAAAAAAGAAGAACCTAAAAAACAAGAAGAAAAAATAAGAGAATACAACAAGTATGATATAAGTGAATTAAGAATATTATATTTAATGTTAAATTATGATGACGTTATATTATATTTTGAAAACTCACTTGGATACTTAATAGATTCCAAAAGATCTAAACTTGCATATAAAATTCTTGAATTTAAAAACGATAATGGATATTTCAATTTATTTGATTTTCAAGATTCTGTACTAGAAGATAAAGAATTAAATGATACACTTAATGAAGTATTAATTTATCATAATAATAAAGAATATACAACTAAAGAATTAGAAGATTATATAAATACTATAAAAGAGTATTCAGTAAAAAAACAAATAGAAAAGTTAAAACAAGAATTGAAAGACACCTTAGACATAAATAAAAAAATAGAAATTGCAAAAAAAATAGAGAATATAAATAAGGATGTGTTAAAATGGTAAATAATATTAAAACATTTGAAGAAAGATTAAAAGAATTAGTAAATGATGGTAAAAAACAAGGATACTTAACTTATGAACAAATAGCAAAAAAGACTATTGATTTAGATTTAGATGCTAATGCATTAGATCAACTATATAATACATTAAGTGAAAATCAAATTGAAGTAAGAGCTGAAGACGAAGAAGACGGCTCTCCAATAGATTTAAAAAATGATATTATAATCGATGATGTACCTGATGAAAGTAAGGACATGAGTGTTAACGACAATGTAAGAATGTACTTAAAAGAAATAGGTAAAATAAGCTTACTTAGTCAAGAAGAAGAACAAGAATTATCTAAAAGAGTAGCTGCAGGTGATGAAAAAGCTAAAAATATTTTAGCAGAATCTAACCTTCGTTTAGTTGTATCAATTGCTAAACGTTATGTAGGTCGTGGACTTTTATTCTTAGACTTAATTCAAGAAGGAAACATTGGATTAATGAAAGCAGTTGAAAAGTTTGACTATGATAAAGGATATAAATTTAGTACTTATGCAACATGGTGGATTCGTCAAGCTATAACTCGTGCTCTAGCAGATCAAGCAAGAACAATTCGTGTACCAGTTCATATGGTAGAAACAATTAATAAAATGGCACGTATTGAAAGACAAATGACTCTAGAATTAAATAGAGAGCCAACTGATCAAGAATTATCTAAGAAAATGGGTCTATCAGTAGATAAAATTGCTGAAATTAGAAAAATAAGTCAAGATCCAGTATCACTAGAAACACCAATAGGCGAAGAAGATGATTCACATCTAGGAGATTTCCTTGCTGATGAAAGAACTATGTCACCAGAAGAATTCGCAACATACGAAATACTAAAAGATGAACTGCGTGAAGTATTAGATACTTTAACTGTTCGTGAAAAAGAAGTATTAGAATTAAGATTTGGATTATTTGATGGTTCAAGTCATACATTAGAAGAAGTAGGAAAACAATTCAAAGTAACTCGTGAAAGAATTAGACAAATTGAAGCAAAAGCTCTTAGAAAATTAAGACACCCATCAAGAGCTAAAAAATTAAAAGATTTCTTAATTGAATAGAATAGATGCAATATATTCATTCATAGACTTAAAAGATAGAGTAGTAGATGTAGGGTGTGATCAAGCAAAACTAGGAATACTACTAGCAAAAAGAAATCAAAAATCTATCGCAAGTGATATAAGCCCTAAAGTAATAGAAAGAGCATCACTCGATATAAGAAAGCTTGGACTAGATAGCCTAATAGATTTAAGAGTATCAAATGGACTTCAAGATATTAAAGAAAATGAAGCTGATACATTAGTCTTATCAGGTATGGGGACACATACAATATTAGAAATACTAAATAACACAAAATTAAAATTTAACAAAATAATAACCATTTCTAATAATTATCATGACATTTTAAGAAATAAAATGAATGAACTAAACTATAAAGTAGATAAAGAATTAATAATAAAAGAAAATAATAAATATTATAATTTAATACTATTTACCGAAGGAACAAAAGAGTATTCACAAAAAGAGCTATTACTTGGTTTAAATCAAGTAGATAATGAATTATATAATGAATACTTAAATCATCTATTAAAGAAATATAAAACAATAAAAGAAAGTTCAAAAGATAAAAATATAAAAATAGATGAAATGATAACGCTTATAGAAAGTACTATTTAATTAG
>CAVDFY010000018.1:3685-4079 GCA_963607925.1 bacterium | reverse complement strand
CCTATATATGATCCACCATCATTTAACATAGTTTGATACTTATAATCAGTAACAAATGTATAAATATTCTTCTGAGTATATATTTTGTATCCAAAAAATACACACACTATTAAAACTAAAATTATTCCAAATATTAAAACTTTATTCTTCTTCATTTATTTCCTCCTTATCATAACTATCTAAGAAACTTGTATAAACACCATTTTTCTTAGTTCCTAACACACAATTTAAATTAATATTATCTAGCGCTTTAAATATATTATAATCAATTGACTTATTGTTCTTTCTAAGAGTTTTTATTAACTCTTTCATTTCTTTTCTTTTACTTGCATTTTCATCATTCATTTCAACTCTTTCAGTAAATTTACAAGCACAATTTAAGAAAGTAAGATTA
>CAVDFY010000018.1:0-3675 GCA_963607925.1 bacterium | reverse complement strand
TAAGATTATTATAGTTCTTCCATGAAATTATAGCATCTTCCTTAACTAAATAAAGCGGTCTTATAAGTTCAAGTCCTTCATAATTATCAGAATGAAGTTTAGGCATCATAGTCTTAATCTCAGAACCATAAAATATTGAAAGTAATGTTGTTTCTATAACATCATCAAAATGATGACCAAGAGCTATTTTATTACATCCTAGTTCTTTTGCTTTACTATATAAAAATCCTCTTCTCATACGAGCACACAAATAACATGGTTTTTCAACACTTATAGTATTTACAACATCAAATATATCACTATCAAACATAGTAATTGGAACATTTAAACGTTTAGCATTACTATAAATCAAATCTCTATTTCTTTCTGTATATCCTGGATTCATTACCACATAGTATGCTTCAAACTTTACTTTACCATGACGTTCTAACTCTTGAATACATTTAGCAAGTAAAAAAGAATCTTTTCCACCACTAATACATATCATTACTTTATCATTTTCATCTATTAATTTATAATCTTGAACAGCTTTAACAAACTTACTCCATATATCTTTTCTATATTTAGTAATTATACTTCTTTCTATTTCTTTATATTCTTCCATAAACAACTCCTAAAATACAAAAATATTTTAACATTATAAAAGTGAATATGCAAACATTCACTTTTATTTTTTTAACCACATATACATTCCATCTTCAGCAATTTCATGTTTAATTTTAAAGCTAAATTTCGAATAAAAGATTGTTTATTAGGTGCTGATAACAATTGTATCATTACTTCTTCACCAGGTAAAATACCCTTTTTTATATATTCTAACAACGATTTAATAAGCATTTTTCCATATCCATTACCCTGATAATCAGGATGAACAACAACATCCATTAAAAGCCCAGCATATCCTCCATCAGTAACAAATCTCGCCATACCAATAGTTTCACCATTATTTACATACTTTACATTAATACCACTCTCTAATGATATTTTAAGAAGTCTTAAAGAAGGAATCTTCCAACCAACAGAATTTAAAAGCTTAGTATATTCTTCTATATTAAGCTCATTATATATAACCATACTATTCTCCTTTATGTTTTAACAAAAATTTATTTATTTCTTCTATATTTTTAAATTTTATTATATATCTAACTAATAATACGGTTGTATTTCCTTTAACGTTTTAAAAATTAATTTTTTTCTTTATTAGTAATTGCACCTTTAACATCACTTCCCCAGTAATATAATCTTTCTTGACATATACCACAAGGTGTTAATATTTCATATGGTTTATCTTGATCCCTACATGCACATATAGAATAGGTCACTTTTTTATTAAGTTTATGTGCTTCACAAATCGCACCTGTTTCAGCACACAAGTCAGCACTACTATTATTAACCTCAGGCCAAACACTAATCAAATATTCACCAGTTTCTATTCTTAAAACAGCTACTCCTCCTTCATTGTTTTCTCCATATCTTTCATCTAAAAAATTAACTGCTGTTTTTAACATTTCTTCTTCTATACTCATATTATCCTAATTTATCTCCATTCTTAACTTCCACATCTGGTTTTATCAAAACAACGCCTTGTTCACTATAAGTTCCAAGAACCAATACTTCACTCATAAAATCAGCTATTTGTCTAGGTGGAAAATTAACAACAGCAAGTATCTGCTTATTAATCAATTCTTCTATTTTATATACTTCAGTTATTTGAGCACTACTTTTCTTAACACCAATTTCTTCACCAAAATCTATTTTTAATTGATAAGCAGGCTTCTTAGCTTTTAAAAAAGGTTTAGCTTCTATAATAGTACCAACTCTTATATCAGCTTTCATAAATTCATCAAATGTAATCATATTTCACCATCCTTAATTCATTACTTTTTAGTTAGTTTCATTTCGTTAGAAGGTAAAGATTTTTTTATATCACTTAAATCTTCAGGAAATCCCTCCATATAAATATAAAAATTGTAGTCAAAAGTAAACATACCATCTTCTACTTCTCTTTCGACTTCCTCCATCCTAAGTTCAATCATAACACTTCTACCAAAAATCGCATTGATAATATGTTTGCTAACATGTCTTCCTTCAGAATCAATAAATATAGTATCAGACATCCACCCACCATGTAATTCTAAATTTATGTACATAGTCGTATCATCAGAAAGTTCATTTCTAAAATACCCACTATTTATTGTATTTGAATTCAAAACGCTTCTAGCAAAACTATAAGAATCATTTATAACTTTAGATAAAAATTCATCACCATATTTAAGTTCTAGTAATTTTCTTCTTTTTAAAGCTAGCTCTTCACTATTATCTATAGGCCAACTATAAGTATTTGCTAAATAATTTTTATATTCATTTAATGATATCATTTAAAACCTCCTGAAATATATTTATATATGTAATTATAATATCAAGTATCTGTTTTGCTTTCAAGGAAAATTATTTTATTTGATATTATTAAATATCACTATAAAATATATTTATATACCAATATTATCTACAATATTAATTATCTATACAACAATCTTTAACAACCTCATTTACTAACTTATCAATTTCAATCTCATTTTCTATTTCATTAATTCCAAAACATTTATTACCTAAATCTTTAAACGATGCACCACAGTGGAACACCTTTTTTCTATCTATAATTATAAACCTATCATGATATGAATCATTCTTTATAAATGATACATTCTTATACTATCTTAAATATTTTTTCTTTTGAATATCATCTATATTGGACGTAATTATTAAGATTTTTTTATTTATTATTCTTAATATATCAAGTAATTCTTTTCCAGCATAATTATCAATAATTATTATCTCACCTTCAGCTAATTTAAAAATTTCTATTAAAACTGAGTATGCATCATATATATCATTCTTATAAAAGATAGAATTTTTAGTTATTACTTTTGGATTAAATTTATCAAATAATTCATCTATTCTTTTAGTATTATTATCTACCTTGTCTTCTAATAATAAAAATCTTCGTGGTAATACATTTTTATTATAATTAATGTAATGCCTCATATTTACAAATGTATCCATTATTCTAATGCTTACCTCAGTAGCTTTTTTTGATTTTAATATTGTAGCAAGCATATATACACCTTGCTCAGTGTTGGAAATTTTTGCGGATTATTTTTAACAGCTTCATTAATTCTTTTTGTTTCTACATGATACAGTTTTGCTAAATCAGTATCTAGCATTATCTCCTTTCCATCAATTTCATAAATCATATTTTCAATGTCTATAACATCTTTTTCTACTATTTCATTCATATTATACCTCCTCTTTTTGAATAAAAAAGGATATCCCCTTCATCCTATTAAAAGGGATATCCCGCAGCATGCAATAATTCTTCCTTGCCTTAAGAATTAGAACCTTAGCATCCAAATTGTCATATTAACTCATGGCAAGATAATTAATACAATTAATATATATCATATTATTTTTCTAAATTCAAGCAAACAAAATTATTTTTATTAAATATATTTTTTAGTATATATGTACATTCTTTATTTTCTATCTAAAGCAGTGATTACCTCACAATGCTTAGTTTTATTAAACATATTTATACATTCAAGTTTTGTCACTTTATATTTATCTAATAAATCTAAATCTCTTTTTAAAGTTTTAGGACTGCAAGAAACATAAACT
>CAVDFY010000017.1:8625-15530 GCA_963607925.1 bacterium | reverse complement strand
CATTTATATTATATTATCATTTATGTAATTTTCAAAATAAAAAGTTAACTTATTTAGTTAAGTTAACTTTAATATGTGTTTTCTTTCCTTTTCCGATTATTAAATCTTTTATTTCTTCTTTTTTAAATACTCTTGATTCATTAGTTTCTTTTTCATTATTGATACTAATACCATTTCCTTGTACTAGTCTTCTTGCTTCACTCTTTGATGGAGCTATAGTTGATTTTACTAATAAGTCTAAAAGATTAATTTCTTCTTCCATATCGATTAGAACTTCTTCCATACCTTCTTCAGAGTAACCCTTAGAGAATAATTCTTCACTTGTATTTCTTGCTTTAATTGCTTCTTCTTCTCCGTGTAAGTCTTTTACTACTTCGAATGCTAACGCTTTTTGAGCAAGTCTCTTTTCAGGTTCTTTTTTAACGCTTTCTTCTAGTTTGTCTATTTCTTCTTTACTTAGGAATGTAAATACTTTTAAGTATTCTACCACTTTAGAATCATCTGAGTTAATTAAGTATTGGTAAATTTTGTATGGACTAGTTTTTTCTTTATCTAACCATAAAGCATTTCCTTCACTTTTTCCGAACTTTTTGCCTGTACTATCAAGGATTAATGGCATTGTGAATCCATATGCTTCTTTTCCTTCTATTTTACGAATTAATTCTATACCTGTAGTAATATTACCCCATTGATCTGATCCTGCTGCTTGAAGTGTACAATTTTTATTATTAAATAAATGTAAGAAGTCAAATCCTTGAAGTAATGTGTATGAGAACTCTGCATATGTAATACCAGTATCTAATCTTCTTGCGATAATATCTTTATTTAACATGTAATTTACATTGATATATTTTCCAATATCTCTTAAGAAATCTAAGAATGTTACATCTTTAGTCCAATCATAGTTATTTACTACTTCAGCTTTACCATCTAGTAATTTAGTTACTTGACGTTTTAATCCTTCAATATTTTTTTCTACTGTTTCTTTTGAAATCATTTCTCTTTCAGCAGTTGGTCTTGGATCTCCAATAAGTCCTGTAGCTCCACCTACTAATATAATTGGATGATGTCCATGTTGTGCTAAACGTTTAGCAGTTACAAATGATGCGTAATGTCCAATATGTAATGAGTCTGCTGTTGGATCTGTTCCTAAGTAGAAGGTCATACTCTCATTATTTAGTTTATCCTTTAAATCTGGGCTACTTATATCTTTTACTACGCCTCTCCATTCTAATTCTTCAAAAAATGTCATATTATTTTCCCTCCTTATTAGTGGAACCTAGTCCACCTTTTCTTTCGTTTATTATTTCTTCTTCATCATCTACTATTAAATATTTCATGAATACGCCTTGAGCTATTCTGTCCCCGATTTTAACTTCAAAATCTTTATCTCCATGATTAATTAGTTTAACTCTAAAATGTCCTTCGTTATCTTTGTTATTATAGAAATCACTATCTATAACTCCTACACTATTTGAAAGTGTAACATCATATTTATATCCCATACTACTTCTACTATATAGATATAATACTTCATCTTCGTTCATTGATACTTTAAGTCCTGTAGTAAATGCTTTAGATTCTCCAGGTTTTAAAGTATATTCTTCTAAACTTCTAATATCATATCCAGCACTTCTTTTAGTACTTCTTACTGGTAATAAATAACTTTCATATAGTCCTTTATCATCTTTGATATCTTTTTTAAATTGTTCAAAACTTATTTTTTCAAATTTTCTCATACTTTTTTCCTCCAATAAAAAAGGTACCGATTAAAGGACGAATTTCTCCGTGGTACCACCTTATTTCATAGTTAAACTATCTTAAAGATTATAAAGCATCACCTTTAAACTCAAAAATATGTAACTTCTTTATTAAAGATCTATTAGTTTCCATCAACCACTAACTTTCTATAAATAATCTTTATAAATACTATTATTTCGTCTTCGTTTAATGAGTAAAGTATATATTATTTTTTTAAATTTGTCAAATATTAAATTTTTCCAAAAGAAAAAACTAAATTTCTTTAGTTCTTATCCTCTACTAAAATATTTACCATCACGAGTAGTTATAACTATTTCTTCTCCTTCAGAAATAAATAATGGAGCTTTTAAAGTATAACCAGTTTCAATAGTAACATCTTTTTGTGCAGTACTTGTTGTATTTCCTTTAACTGCTTCTGGAGCACTGATAACTTTGTATGATACTTTTTCAGGAAGTGTAATACCTACTACTTCTCCTTCAATTACCATAGATTCAACATTCATACCTTCTTTTAAGAATTTAGCTTCATTTTCTACTAAAGTAGCTGGTATTTCGATTTGGTCATAAGTATTATTATCCATAAATACATAAGCATCTCCAGTAGAATATAAATATGAAAGTTGATTCTTTCTTACATCAGCCTTTTCCATTTTGATTCCTGCATTGAATGTAATTTCTTGAGTAGTACCTGCTCTTAAATTTTTAAGTTTTGTTTTAACAAAAGCACTACCTTTACCAGGTTTTACATGTTGAAATTCAACAACTTGGTAAATATTACCTTCATACTTAATAGTCATTCCGTTTTTAATATCATTTACATTAAACATAATTTACTACGCCTTCTTTTCTTTATGAGCAGTAGTCTTATTACATCTTGAACAGAACTTATTAATTTCTAATTTGCCATCAGTATTTTTTTTATTTTTACTAGTTAAATAGTTGATTTCTTTACAAACAGTACATTGTAGTGCGATACCTTCTCTATTTTCTTTCTTTGCCATTTGGACTTCTCCTCCTTTTTTATACACTCAAGATTATAACAAATAAAAATGAAGTTGACAAGAGAAACTTATGAATTATTAAGCTAAGACTTCAAAAAAACTTGTTTTTATGTTAAAATATGCTCGTTAGCGAGGGAAAGTATGAATAGAAAGTGTGTTTTAGTGACTGGTTCAAGTATTGGACTTGGTTCATCAATAATAAGAAAATATGCTAGTAATAACTATGATGTTGTTATTACATATTTAAGCCACAATGATGAAGCAATTAAATTAAAAGAAGAAGTAACTTCTAAATATGGAGTAAATGCTTTAATAGTTAGATGTGATATAAGTAGTGAAAAAGATATAGAAAATTTAAAAAATGAAATATTGGCTAGATTTGGTAAATTAGATATTTTAGTTAATAATGCTAGTATAGCAATAGATACGATAGTTGATGATAAAACTAAAGATATCTTTATGAGAACGTTAGAAGTAAATTTAGTTGGTACATTTTTAATATCTAGATGTTTTGGTAATATTATGAAAACTCAAGGTTATGGAAACATTATTAATATTAGCAGTACTAACGCAATAGATACATATTATGAATATAGTATTGACTATGATTCATCTAAAGCTGGAGTAATAAATTTAAGTCATAATTTAGCTAATTATTATAGTCCTTATGTTAGAGTTAATACTATATGTCCTGGATGGATAGATACTCCTATGAATAAAGATATGGATGTAGAATTTAAAAAATCTCAAGAAGATAAAATATTACTTAATAGATTTGCAAGCCCAGAAGAAATTGCAAATATAGTATACTTTATATCTAGTGAGGACGCTAGTTATATCAATGACTCTGTAATTAGAATAGATGGTGGTAAGAAATGTTAAAATTAAATGATAAATATATTGAATTAGTAAATGAATCTGAAAAAGAATTAAGTGATATATTTAATTCTATAGATCAAAATACATATATAAATAGTAAAAAAGTTCTTGATGCTTTTCATGAAGTAAATATTAGTGAAAATGATTTAAATGGTACTAGTGGATATGGATATAATGATACTGGAAGAGATAAAATTGAAAAAATATTTTCATATGTACTTGATAGTGAGGATGCGTTAGTTAGAACTCAAATTATATCTGGTACTCATGCGATAAGTACTGCGTTATTTGCTATTTTAAGACCTGGAGATACACTTTTAGCAATTAGTGGGACTCCTTATGATACTTTACATGAAGTCATTGGAATTAAGCCTAATAATAGTTCACTTATTAGTTATGGAATTAATTATAAAGAAATAGATTTAATCAATAATGATTTTGATTATAAAAAGATTCAAGAAGAACTTAAAAATAATATAAAAGCTATACACATTCAAAGATCTAGAGGTTATTCTTTAAGAGAATCTCTTACTATTGAAAAGTTAGAGAAAGTTATTAAATTTATTAAAGAAATTAATAAAGACGTAATTATTTTTGTAGATAATTGTTATTGTGAATTTGTAGAAACTACTACCCCTACTTTAGTTGGTGCTGACTTAATGGCTGGAAGTTTAATTAAAAACCTAGGTGGTGGTATTGCTCGTAATGGTGGTTATATTGCTGGACGTCATGACTTAATAGAATTATGTGCTGAAAGACTTAATGTTCCCGGTGAAGGACGTGAAGTTGGACCTAGTGGGAATGCAAATCGTGATTTTTTACAGGGTTTATACTTTGCTCCTAGTGTTGTTGCTTCTGCTTTAAAAACTTCTATTCTTACAAGTAAAGTACTTGGTAATCTTGGATATGAAGTACATCCTACTTATAATGAAAAACGTGCTGATATAGTACAATTAATATATTTTAGAAATGAAAATAATATTATTAAATATGCTGAAGGTATGCAAGGTGCTGGAGCAATAGATGCGAATGTTTCACCAATACCTGCAGATATGCCAGGATACGATGATAAAATAATTATGGCAAGTGCTTCTTTTGTACAAGGAAGTTCTATAGAGATATCATGTGATGGACCACTTAAAGAACCATATGTATTGTTTCAACAAGGAAGTCTTACTTATGACTATGGTAAGATAGCTTTAATTAATGCAATATCTAAATTAAATGAATAAAAAAACCTCTTACTAATAAACTATATTAGTAGGAGGTTTTTATTTGAAAAAAGAACTATTAAAGGGGTATATAAATAGACTTACTAAACAAGACATTATAAATTATTTAAGTAAAGAGTGTGTTACTGCATCTAATGAAGAAATAGACATGATTTATAATGCTATTAAAAATGATTATGAAGAAATATTAAATACTAATTTTATGAGTTATATTTCTAACTATAAATTAAATTTTAACCCTGAACTTTATAAGAAAATAATAGAAAAATATAATGAATATAAAAAGTTTATTGAATAATCAATAGACTTTTATTTTGTTACCCTATTCTAAATGCTTGTGAAATGCCATGTGATGTTGTGCTTCCTACATAATTATTCCAGTTTCCACTTGATGTTACGTAAAAGAAGTTTTGTGCTACTATCCGAACGTGCTGAACGAAGCCACCAGTTAGTTGTACGCCCCAACCATTTTTATATATTACTCCATGCTAGTCCTGAACTTGCATATTTACCCTCCTGTTGATAAGCATAAATATATTGACCATTTGCGTACTTTAGTCCTTGTGTTAAAGTATCATTTGTTTTACAAAAATATGTGTTTCTACTAAAGTTATTTCACTATATGTAGAAGGTGCTGTTACATCTTCTAACGTATTAGTTATATATCCACTATTCATAGTTAGTGTTACATTTTGTAAAGTTGAACTACTATTTGTAATTAATAATTTTACTATATTTGAATTACTATTTGTTATTGAATCATTTGGTTTATTATAAGAAGTTATTGCTTCATTTGTATCCTTTGTTGATTTATAGTACTTAATAGTAATATTTGAGTTCTTTAAATAAAGTAACTTATAGTAAATATCTACTGGATTTAGATTATTTGTTTTTACATCTATTACTGTTTCTTAGCATTGAGTACTTAAGCTCACCAACATACATTTCAGTTGCTCTCTTATTACTAGTATTAACCATAAAATATGAAAGACTATAAGTTAAAAGAATACATACTGTTAGTACTATAGAAATTACACCTATATATTGTTTTATATAGTTTATTACTTTTTGCATTTAATAATGATTTATTATTAAACCACATATTACTTATTTATAAAATCTATAAATTCTTTTTTTCTTATACTCTCAATTTCCATTTTATATGGTGCGTATGCATCACTTTGATTTCTATTAATATATGGTGTTTCTAAAATGAATGGTATTCCTTCTAGTCTTTTGTTATAAACTACATTTAATAAATTATTAAATCCTATTGTTCCATATCCAATATTTGCATGTCTATCTTTATGACTTCCGATTGGATTCATACTGTCATTTATATGAAAACACTTTATTTTATCTATTCCAATTTTTGAATCGAATTCATCTAAAAATTCATCTATCTTAGATATATCTATTCCTGCATCATTCATATGACAAGAGTCTAAACATACACCTATTCTATCCTTGTCTTCTATTTTATCGATTATTGCTTTTAATTCATCAATTGATGTACCTACTTCAGTACCTTTTCCTGCCATAAACTCTAAAAGAATCATTGTGTCCTTTGAACTTTTATATACTAAATTAATACCATGAGCAATATTTTCTATTGCTTCTTCTTTAGTACAAGTAGTTGCACTTCCTGGATGTAATACAATTTTATCTAATCCTAAAGTTTTGCATCTATCTAATTCTTTTATAAAGAACTCTATATAAAAATCATATTTATTTTTATCACTTCTATTGGCTAAGTTAACTATATATGGAGCATGTACTATTACGTTTTTTGCATTAATATTATTTTCTAACATTAACTTATATCCTTCATATGTTAATTCGTCATTTATAGCACTTCTCATAGTGCTTTGAGCTCCACCAGTATAGATCATAAATGTATTTGCATTATAACTTAAAGCTTCTTCTACACTACCTAAAAGTTGTTTTTTATTATTAAAGCTTACATGGCTTCCTATTATTAAATTCATTTTTATCACCTTTAAAAATTATATAATATTTTAAGCATAAAAAA
>CAVDFY010000017.1:0-8615 GCA_963607925.1 bacterium | reverse complement strand
TCTTAGCACCATTTGTTGTATCAGTCTCTAAAGCAAATTTATCAGATGTTTCGTCTACTGCATATGTATCACCTAATTGTTCAATATTAATTTCAGCAGCTGTTGCTTCAATTTTATATGTACCATTAGTAGCTAATAATTTAGTACATTTTCCATTAGCATCGAATACAATATAATATTCCATATTTTTATTACCAGTCATTTCAATAGTTTTAGAATCAGTAACTCCTGATAAACTAGTATAAACTACAGCTTTTCCTGAGTTTAATAAGAAGTTTTGTTCACCAGCTTTATAATAATCTCTTACTTCAGTAACAAATGCATTTTTTCTAGCTTCATTATACATAGATAATACATTTGGAAGTGCGATGATTACTAAGATAGCTAAGATAGCGATAACTGCTAATAACTCTACTAACGTAAATCCTTTCTTATTCATTTTACTAATCACAATCCTTTCTTTATTGAGATAGTTTTTCTATCCTTATGTTTCAATTATAGCATCAAATAAAAATATATGTCAACGATATATTACATAAATTATACATATTTATTATTTTGATGCATCTAGGATTTTTGCGATTAAATCTACACTATCAACAAAGTTATCAATTTTATCAATTGTTCTTAGTTTATATTTTATTTTCATTGCTTTAATAAATTCATTATATTTGGTTGGGTCCCTATTTAAAGTTTTATACCATAGTGAATTTTGTCTTAAATATCTTAGATATTTAGGGTCTTGTTTTAATTTATCTAGTACTTCTCTATTCATCTTTATCTCCGTATAAGTTATCTATTTTTGATTCTTTTGGAGTACCTGTTTCTTCTTTTTTTGTTTCTTTAGTTAATTCTTCTACTAAAGATACTGCTTTTTGTATTGAATTTATATTTTCTTCTAATGAGGCTATATCGATACTTTTTATGGTATTTAAGAGTCCTTTCATACTGAAGATATCTTTATGTGATGATGTTAGATATTTATTCCATATGCTTTCGTTTTCACCGTATATATCGTATAATTCATATAAAGATTGCCAAGTTGTACTATTATTTCTAACCGTATCTATAAAATCAGGGTGAGAAGCTATAAATTTTTTAAAATTATCTAATTTAGTCATATTAAATTATATTAAAAAAAGATATGTATAATGCATATCTATTTTTTTATTTCAAAGTAGTTACCACTATCTAAATATAATATTCCTTTTTTATTATCTAGTTTAGTGACTATTTCTACATATTTGTTTAATAAATTTGTTCTTGATACTGTTATATATACTTCATTGCCATCATTCATATATAGTAGGAATCTTTCACTGTCGTATGATGTTTTATTGTATTCTATCTCGCTTATCATATTTATTATGTTTGAATCTATTTCTTTAAGTTTAGTTACAAATTTCTTTTCTACTTCTTCTGGAACATAATTAATTAGTGTCGGTACTCCAGTAACATTATCTAAACTATAATTCTTATTATCTGATACTTTGTATTCGTTGTTACTTCTTATATAATAAAGTATTTTCTTTTCTTTTATAGTTATTCTTAATACAAAGTCAAATTCTTTTTTTATTTCTACATCTTCTATTAAGTCTAGAGAGGATAATTTGTTTTTTATTTTTCTTCTACTTAAAGTTATGAATTCAGGGTAATCTTCAATTCCGGCTGTTTCAATTATTTCTTCATCACTATAATAACTGTTATTTACTATGATTATATTTTTAGTTTTTATACTACATAAATATTTTATTCCAAAGTAAATAAGACATATTATTAGTATAAATAATATAAACTTACCAAAATTAATTTTTCTTCTTACCCTTTTCTTCATTTTCTTCCTTTAATTCTTTATATATTTCTGTCATTATTAATGTACTTGATGACATATCTTTTATTTCGCTTAAGTTTTTCTTTATTTCTTTAAATGTATTTTCTTCGAATATTTCATTAATTGCCTCTGTAAGTGAATCTTTGTTTAAGTCTTTTTCTTCTAATAGTATACTTATTTTTTTATCTACTAAGTCTAATGCATTATAATATTGATGATTATTTGCTACATAAGGACTTGGAATTAATATTGATGGTGTTTTGGTTGCCATTATTTCTGCGATTGTTGACGCTCCTGCTCTTGATATGATTAAATCTGCTGATTTCATAAGGCTAGGAAGGTTATCAAAGAATGGAACTATTTTTGTACTCTTTGGTACTATCAAGTTATTACTTAATTCAGGATAACTCTTTTTACCTGTTATGAATAGTATTTCAGTATCTTCTCTTTCATATGTTCTTAAGAAATCTAAAAGTTTTTCATTTACTGATGTACTGCCAAGTGATCCCATAACAATGATGATTAGTTTTTTATCCTTAGTAAATCCTAAGTCTGTTTTATCATATTTTTTAGTTTCAATTGCTCTTTGACTAACTGGATTTCCTGTATAAATTATATTCCTGCATTTTAATTTTCTTGTTCCATCTTTAAATGATACGAATACTGCATCTACTTTTTTAGATAGGAATATATTTGTTTTTCCAGGAAGCATATTTTGTTCATGTAAGAATACTTTTACTCCTTTTTTCTTAGCAGCTAAACATACTGGAAGTGTTACATATCCACCAAATGCGATAACTGCATTAGGCTTGAATTCATCCATTATCTTTAAACATTTTTTGTATGAGTCTCTAATACATTTTACATTTTTAATGTTTTTAACCATATTTGTTTTTGAAAGTCCATATATTTCTAAACTCTCATATGGAATACCCATACTTGGAATTAATTCATTTTCCATTCTATCTTTTGTACCTATGTACAAATATTCATTTTTCTTATCTTTCTTTATTTCTTCTAAAACTGATAATGCAGGATATATATGTCCTCCTGTTCCACCAGCTGTTAAAATAAATTTCATAAGTTACACCTCACAATTTATATATTATATACTATTCTTCACTTTTTTGCATTAATTTAATCATTGTTTCTCTTAATAGTTTATTTGCGTCTTCTAGTTCCATACCACTAATATCAAGCGGTTTTCCTATTCTTGTTATTAATTGGTCTTTTTCACCATTATATAACCCTGTTGTTGCGAATGGAATTATAAGAGCGTTTTCTTTCTTAGCAAGTGATACTGCTCCAAATTTAAATGGTAGAAGCAATGACTCATTATATTCTTCTTTAGTAATTATTTTTTTCTTAAGTAGTTTTAATAATGCATTATCTGCATCTAATACAAATTCTTTTAATTCATCTTTTGTTATTTTATTTTGTTTCTTTAAGTCTATAAGTAAGTTTACTTGTGTTGTTCTTATAGATTTATATTTAATTTTTTCTATTATTTCTTCTTTTGATATATTTAATATTTTTTCTAGTTTCTCTAGTTCTTCATCTTTGCATGTTACTTCGTTTCTTGTTCCTTCTGGGAAAAGTCCTATGCAGCCTTTACTATGAAGGATTGCTCTTGCTTCGCTTTTTGCGTTTTCATCATGAATAGTTCTGTCTACTGGAATACATCCTGCTGCTCTATAGAACCATGCTGATTTTCCTTTAAAGTATTCATCTTTAGAAAGCATATGAATTACTCTTTTAGTTTCTAGCATAACGTTATATTGGTCATCTTTATGTCTATGGTTTCCACAGAAAACTAATGGACCTGTTTTTGGAATGTTTTCTCCACCTATTACGACTGGATGATATTTTCTTTTAAAATTCCATGAAACTATTGGTCTCATTAATTTATATCCAAATTCGTGTTTGCATTCATCTGTTGCTTTAATCTCTTTCATCTTCATCTTCCTCATTTTTTGAATTAATTAATTCTCTATATGCTACCTTTCCTAATTTTGTCTTAGGAAGTTCTTTTCTATATCCATATGAATATGGTAGTGCATATTTAGCTATATTTTTTTCACAGTGCTCTTTTATTGATTTTTTAACATCACTATTTAACACTATTCCTTCTTTTAAAACTATATAGGCTTTTGCTACTTCTTTTTTATATGGATGTGGTACTCCTACTACTGAACATGCTTGTACGTATGGATGTTCACATATAATTTGTTCTATTTGTCCTGGATAGATATTATATCCACTTGATACAATCATTCTTTTTAATCTAGATTTAAAGTATACAAATCCATCTTCATCCATTGTTCCAAGGTCACCACTATGTAACCATGTAAGTCCATCTTTATGTTTTTTAAGAGTGTTTTTAGTTTCTTCTGGTTCATTAATGTATTCTTTCATAAGAGTTGGACCACTTATACATATTTCTCCAACTTCTCCGTTTTTACATTCTTTATCTGTTCCTGGTTCACATATTTTTATTAAGCAATCTGGGCAAGGAATACCAATGCTTTCTTTTCTTGTTGTTTCAAGTGGCATCATTGTTACACCTGCTGCACATTCTGTCATACCAAATGCTGTTCTTACGTGTGTTTCACTTCCGTGATCATATAAAAATTCATCTATTTTATCATTAAGTGTTCCAGTAAGTGAATCTCCTCCACAAATAATACATTTTATAAATGAAAGATCTTCATCAACTAGTTTTTTACTTAATGTAAGTCCTTCTAATACACTTGGTACACATGCTAAAATATTTGGTTTATATTTAAGTAGTGTTTCATCAAATTTCTTTGGATTAACACTTGGAAGTATGATTGCTGTTCCACCTGACACCATACATGCATGGAAAGTACATCCAAGGCCGAATCCATGGAATATAGGCATTATTGCTAAAATACTTATTCCATCACCTAAGCATTTATTAATCTCAAGTTCACTTAGAACTAGTGCATTAAAGTTTTTATTAGTAAGTACTATTCCTTTAGGCTTTCCTGTTGTTCCTCCACTATGAAGAATAACCGCAGTGTTGTCTCCATTTCCAGTATCTTTTGCTTCTTCTTTTTCATATTTACTTCTTCCAATGAATCTATAATATGGAATTACATTACTTCCACTTGGTCTTACTGCTTTTCTTCCAGTAGTAAGTTTATATCCAATTTTCATCATAGTATCCATTGATTCACATATTGGTAAATAAATTATTTTCTTAAGATTTAATTCATCTTTAATATTTTTTAATTTGCCAAATGCGATATCTGCGACTATTACGTATGTTGAAGAAGTAAGATTTATATCATATTTAATTTCTTCTTCACTTGAAAGTGGATGTATCATGTTACATACGGCACCTAGTTTATTTAATGCATAAAAACAAGTAATAGCTTCAGGAGTGTTTGGCATTATAATACTTACAACATCTCCCTTTACCACTCCTAGTCTTACAAATGCTTTAGCTGCTTCATCTATATTTTTTATATATGTTTTGTATGTTACTTTATTGCCAAAATAAGTGTATGCAATATTACCTGGATATTTATCAGCACATCTTCTTACTAGTTCATACATTGAAACATCTGGATAATCTATATGAGTTCTTACGCCTTTATAATACTTAAACCAGGGCTGTTCATAATTCTTAGTTGTTCCTTTTTTATTATTTTCTTTTTTCATACTCTCGGTCTCCTTCTTTCATTAATTTATATACTTTATTTCTTAGAATTTCATTTTCTTTTTCTAAGTCTCCTGTAACTTTGTATGGTTTTCCATAAGTTATTTTTATACTTTTTCTAAATAATTTGTATTTTCCATTAATTGCGAATGGTACTAAGTATGCTCCTGTTTTTTTAGCAAATGAAACTGCTCCGAATTTAAATGGTAGTAAGTATTCTTCATGATCGGTGCCTTTTGTTTTATTTACTGTTCCTTCTGGGAATAAACCTATTGCTTCTCCTCTTTCAAGATACTCTATTGCTTCATTTTTACATTCTTCATCATGTATACTTCTATCTACTGGAATACAAGCCATGCTTCTAAAAAACCAATTTTTTAACTTTGTATTAAATAGTTCTTTTTTAGCTATCATATGTACAACTCTATTAGGACTTCCAACCATCATTGCTGCATCTAAATTATTAGTATGATTTCCAGCTAAAATAACAGCTCCATCTTTTGGAATGTTGTCTACTCCATAATATCTAGGAAAAAATAAAATCTTATATATTGGTCTTCCTAGAGTTTTTATTGTTTTATATAATATATATTTCATTTAACCTATCTCCTATATTAGTATATCATAATTCTATTCGTTTTTCATTAAATTTATAATTACTACTTCTGCTCTATTAAACACTCTTATAGGTATCATATAGCCATAACCAAGTCCTCTTGAAATAACTAAGTTTGTATCTCCTATTTTGTTTACTCCTTTATAATATTTTGGAAAGAATGTGAAATCAGGAGATAAAAGTCCTCCTACAAATGGAATATTTATAATGCCACCATGAAGATGCCCACTTAATACCATATCAAAACCATATTCACTATATAAGTCATAAAGTAATGGATCATGTGATATAAGTAAATTAAATTTATTAGTATCTATTTTACCAACCCTGTCTTCTATATACTTTAAATCTATTTTTTCTTTTGTACTTGCTAAATAGTATTTAACTTGATGACTAAACCCATAGATAGTAAAACTATCATCTAGTTCTACTTTATCATTGTTAAGTAAAATAACATTTGTTTTTTCTTTTATTTTCTCTATAAATTCATTTTGTTTTTCATCTGACATATTTTCTTCATGATTGCCAAAAACATAATATACAGTTTTATCTTTTAGTTCTTCACAAAGATTAAAGAAATTATCAAATCCCTCTACTTTTTCATTGATCATATCGCCACTCATAACTATAATATTTGGATTTTCTTCATTTACAATTTTAATTAATTTTTCCGTTATATCTCTATTATGTAAATCTGTTAAAAGCATTATTTTATAGTTATTATATTTTTGATTTAATTTGTCGCTTTTAATTTCGTAGTGGCTTATATCAATATTAATGTAACTATCTAATACAATTAATACTGTACTTATAATTAAGACACCTAAAATTATTAATATATTTCTTAATGTTTTTTTCATTTTATTTTCCTTTTAATTACTATAAATGAAATCAGTAATACTATAATTAATGGAATACTTATGTATTTATATATATTTAGAAAATTACTTTTATTTAATTTATTACTCTCTATATCTTTTATTAAATCAATTGCATTTATATTACTCTTTTTAGAATCATTTATAGCTATTTTAAATATATCTTTGTCATATAGTATTCTAATGTTATAGTTACTTCCTTTTTTTAAATTATTTATTTTTGTTAAAACTATTGAATCTTTATCATCTTTTGAAACATTTATTTTATTATTACCATGAGCAAATACTTCAAACAAACTTGAATTTTCTGGTAATCTAGTGATAATAACTGCTTCTTTTATATTTTGATTGGAATTTCTTATATAAGAATAATATAATTCTGCTGAATCATTATGTTTAACTGAAGTGCAAAGCACTAAGTATTCTAAATAATATATTTTCTTTTCTTTTGTTTTATCAAATATTACTTCTATATTATTTTTTGTATCATTTGTTTTATAATTTTTATATTCAGTTATATTTTTATCGAAGTCTTCTTTATATAAATCATTTATATCATATTCTTGATCAAGTGTTCCAACTTTATTTATTTGAATATTTTCTGCATCATATATAATACTATCATCTTTTACTATATCGTTTTCTTTATATTCTTTTGAATTCTTTGATTTATATGGAATTGACAACGTAAATTCATTTGTAGAATCTACTTCTATTATTTCTTTCACTATTAAATTTCCGGCTATATCTACTTCTGAATCTATATACATTTTATTTATATCTGCTTTTACCATAAATGGTATTAATAGTAGCAAACTTATAATTATTTTTTTCATATTTCACCACATTAAAATTATATCATTATGGCAAAAAAAAAGAAACATAAGTTTCTTAATTTAACTTTTCACGAACTATTTCATTAACAAGTTTCATATCAGCTTTACCTTTAAATATTGGATTTAATGCTTTCATTATAGCACCCATATCTTTCATACTTGTAGGTTTGATTTCTTCAAAAACTTTATCAATGTTTGTTCTGATTTCTTCTTCTGAAAGTTGTTCAGGTAAGTATGTACTTAATAATTTAATTTCTTTTTCAAGTCCATCTATTAAGTCTTGTCTATTACCTTTTTTGAATTCTTCAATACTTTCTTTATGAGTTTTTACTTGCTTACTTACTACATCTATTACGACATCATCTGAAGCATGATTTCTTTCTAATTTATTATTTACTAAATATAAATCAATTGCTGACTTAAGAAGTCTTAATGTACTTAAGGATTCTTTGTCATGATTTTTCATAGCTTCTTTCATATCATTTGATATTTTTTCATATAACATAGTATCACTCCTTAATAATTAATTATATTAATATCTTTGTTTATTATGTTTTTTAGCGTTTCTAATGGCTTCTTTTTTAGCTTCTCTTCTAACGATGCCTGGTTTAGAATATTCTCTTCTTTTTTTCATTTCAGTAGGGACTCCGCTTCTTTGAACTTTCATCTTAAAACGTTTTAATGCACCCTCAACATTTCCGTCTTTTACTTCTACGTGTGTCATTATCTCTTCCCTCCCTTCATGACTACATTTGATTATAGTACAAAA
>CAVDFY010000016.1:0-2266 GCA_963607925.1 bacterium | reverse complement strand
TTGTTAAATCTTTTTTAATAAAGATATAAAAATAATATAAGTCATTAATATAAGAAGTATATGTATTTATAGAGTAATTCTTTTTACTTATATAACTTATAAAATCATTTATAACATTAATTTTAAGAAATTCTTCTTTATCCATAAGTTCATTATATTACATTTTTATTAAAATAAGAAGTGATTATGTCTAGTTAGTGCAAACTAAAGGAACTATAAGAATAGTTCCTAATCTATATAAACACCACTTGGTGGCTCATTATATTTTATGGATTATATGTAATAAGTTGCATGTTTTTATAAAAGTTTTTTTAGAGGATTATTATACATTATATTAAATAGTCTAGGAGCGGTTAAAATTTAGATATATTTTCTAAATCTACTATATATTATGTTTTCTTTTATAATTATTATAATTAATTAAACTATTAATTAATTATTTTATATGCTTTATTTAGTATTTTTATATACTCTTTCTGCAACTGCAACTGTTCTTGAAAATCAAAATGTTATAGCTCCTAGTATAATATCACCTCATACTTTAATGTATTATTATCTATATATATTTAATGATGATTCAACATCGGGACTATAGTATCTTAATGCACTACCTTTTTCAACATATCCTACATAACCATTGTAGCCATTTATTTTTCTTGCTACTCTTTGATTTGATAGTAAGTTATTTGAGACATTATTTCTTAATTCCTGATCATCTGTTAATAAGTCCATCTCACTATATATTCTTGTAGCTTGAACCGTTTGGCTCATAGGTATATATACTAAATATATATATTCTCTAATTCGATTATTCGATTTATTTGTCGGAATTATTATAAAACTACTTCCATCACTTCTAACGAATGTATTTGAAGGCTTTCCATTTTGTAAACATGGTATATTATTCTTAATAACTATAGGTTGTCCGGCAATTGAAAATGTCATTACACCATTGTGTTTTTCAACTGGCAATCTTTTTATTTTCTCTTGACTTATCTTTCTTAGAGCACTTTTCAAGACTGGAACTGGACATTCTATTACATCAAATTCTTGTTCATCTTTTTCAGCACTTATATCATGATGTTTGTTTGAATAAAAACTTTTTCTATCCTCCCTACAAAAATATCTAAAACCACATTTATTATCTTTCTTGTTATATGTATCCCATGTCAATTCAATTGCATAAAGTTTACCTTCTAACTCAACGATATCCCAGCCGTGATGGCCTTTTCTATTTTGATAGTAACATTTTATATTAATTCTATCCATAGCTTCTTTAAATATCATTGCATAACCAGCACAAACACTTTTTCCAGTTATTACTCCTAATAAGTTCCTTGCGGCATCTCTTCCGTTATATTCACATTCATCATAATTTGAATATTCGCAAATTTTTTGATATACAAACATACATTTTTCTAGTTCATTCCATAGCGGATTAAGTTGTCTTTCTATTTTTTCAAAGAAATTAATAATACTAATCAACTCTTTTGGGGAATAATAGGTTCTTTTTTGATAATGCTCATTATTGAACTTTTCTTTTCTAGTATCTAGACCACCTATAATACTTATTGTAACATTTTGATTAAGTTTCATTAAATTATCTGGTCTTAAACCTTTGGTGTTATTGAAAACTATAATAATACTTTCCTTTTGTGCCATCTCATTTATTCTTTGTATTGTTTCACTAGTTAATGGAGAATTAATCTTTATTTTCTTCATATATATATCCTATTTCATCGTAATAATCATCCTTAACTACCAATTCAATATTATTTTTATATTCAGTAAAAATATTTTTTTGTGATGAATATTGTGATTTACTTACTATAAGTTTTTCATATTTTTCAAATTCTAACTTTTTAAAATCAACTGTTCTTGCTTTACTTATATCTAGTTCAATACAATCTATATCATATATATTTACCACATTTTTGGCTATTACTTTGTTATATTTCTTTTTAATAAAATTAAAAGCCATTTCAGTATTATCTATAACTAACTCTTCAATATCTATACTATTAAAATATGCATATAAATTATCATTAGAAAAATCACAGTTATATATTTTTAATACTTTCAAATTTTCTAGTTTTCCTAAAATTAATAGATCATTTTCTCCTATAGTCATATTGCATAAAGATAAACTTTCTAATTTAGGAAAATTATATAAATCATTTAAATCAACTGTTTGAATTTCTCCTGTAATACTTAGTTTGTTTATTGTTAATTCCCTGCATTCTTTTGGATTTTCTAAAGAATAAAT
>CAVDFY010000015.1:0-4878 GCA_963607925.1 bacterium | reverse complement strand
AATAGAAAACACGTATTGTTTTTTAATACGTGTCAACTATATGGGTAACATCATCAAATTCCAGGTTTTTGTTTTATCTATCAACTGCGTCAGTTTGAGGTTTAAATCCAGCAGCTATTAATTCATCCATTGTAACAATTCCATTATTTAGAGCTTCTTTAATATTGTATTTTTTACCATTAACTGTAACTATTACATATTGACTCTTAATACAGTTGAAGTAATATCTTTTATAATAATATTCAATTGCTTGAAGACAATCTTTTCCAGCACTAGTATCTGTAATAGTTATTTTCTTTGTAGTATCTGTTGTTTTTTCTGTTGGAGTAGTTGGTTCAACTGGAGTAACAGGTTCAACTGGTTTAACTGGATCAGTAGGCTTTGTTGGTTCATTTGGAGTAGTAGGTTCTGTAGGTGTTGTTGGTTCTGTTGGAGTAGTAGGATCATCAGTTACATTTTTCTTTAATGGATTAAACCCTATAGCTATAAGTTCATCCATAGTAACAATACCATTATTTAATGCTTCTTTAATTGTATATTCTGTTCCATTAACTGTAACTATAACATTATGACTTTTAATGCAAGTGAAGTAGTAGTCTTTATAATAATATTCAATAGCATCAGCACAATATTGTCCTTCACTTTTGTCAGTAATAGTAATTACTTTTTTGTTTTCAACTGGACAATTAAATTTTGTACCTTTAAGTTTAAAAATTCTTTTTCCATTGCATTCATAGACATCATATAATATTGAACTTTGTTTAGTATCAGTTTCACTTATTATAACGAAAGGTTTACCTTTAAAAGCTAAAACATTTAATAAGTCAATTGCAATAAATAAAACTATTGCTGTAGATACTACGATTACGCCTCTAATAACTAACTTTTTAGTTTGTTCTTTCTTTTCCATAAATTTCATCCTTCTTTCACAAAAATTATAGCATAAGTATTATTTTTTGTAAATGTAACATAATATTACTGGAGGATATAATATATGCTTTTAAATAACTATTTTAGTAAGAAAAATAAATTACTTTATAAGATGAAAATAATGAATTCTAGGAATCAAGAATATGAAGAAGATTTTAGTTATGATTATGATAGAATAGAAAAATATAATGATAAAAGACAAGTAAAGAAACTTGAATCTTAAGACACTATTTATGTGTCTTTTATTTTATTTAAATTTATTTCCATTTTTAGGTATTATTTGTTATAATATTAATACAAAGAAAGAAGGAAATATTAGATGAAGATATTATGTGTTAATGCTGGTAGTTCTTCTTTAAAATTTCAATTAGTTGAAATGCCTGAAGAGAAGTTACTTATTAGCGGTTATTTTGAAAAGATTGGTTTAAAAGATAGCTTTTGGACTACTAAAGTAAATGGTAAAAAGTATAAAGAAACTAAATTCTTAAAGAATCATACTGAGGCTGCTGAAGTTTTAATTGAAGAATTATTAAAATATAAAGCAGTTGAAAGTTTAGAAGAAATTAAAGGTGTAGGACATAGAGTTTTACATGGTGGTGAAAAGTATAGTGATTCAGTTTTAATTACTGATGAAGTTATTGAAGATATTAAGTCTTTAACTAAATTAGGACCTCTTCATCATCCAGGAAACTTAGCTGGAATTGAAGCTATGCAAAAAGCACTTCCGGGTGTACCAATGGTTGCTGTATATGATACTGCTTTCCATCAAACTATGCCTAGAGTAAACTATATGTATCCATTACCTATGGAATGGTATACTAAATATGGTGTACGTAAATATGGTTTCCATGGAACTAGTCATAAATATATTACACTTAAGATGAAAGAAAAATTAGGTAAAGATGATGTTAATCTAATTGTTTGCCATATTGGTAGTGGAGCAAGTATTAGTGCTATTAAAGATGGTAAATGCTTTGATACTTCTATGGGTATTAGTCCACTTGATGGACTTATGATGGGTACTCGTAGTGGTGCTATTGACCCCTCAATTATAGAATATGTTTCTCGTGAAAGTGGAGAAGATATTGAACAAATTACTAATGATTTAAATAAAAAAAGTGGACTTCTTGGAATTTCTGGATATTCTGATAGTCGTGATGTTGAAAATGCTCGTGAAAATGGTGATGAAAACGCTCGTTTAGCATTAAATATGTATAATGATCGTATTGCTAAATATATAGCTGAATACTATATTAAATTAAATGGTAATGTTGATGCTATTGTATTTACTGCTGGAGTTGGTGAGAATGGTATTGCTGCTAGAGAAGAAATTGTAAGTAGATTAGAAGCTTTAGGTATCAAATTAGATAGTGAAAAGAATTCTAAAATAGCTGGATATAAAGATGAAACAGAAGGTATTATTTCTTCTGATGACTCTAGTGTTGTAGTTTGGGTTCTTCCAACTAACGAAGAGATTATGATTATTAAAGATACTTATAATCTAGTAAAATAGAAAGAAGTAATTAATGAATAATATTTATAAATCAATATATAATGAAATTAAGAAATTTAAGAAGATTTATATAGCTAGACATATAGGACCCGATCCTGATGCGTTTGGTAGTCAAATGTCACTTAAAGATTCTATTCTTCTTACATTTCCAAGTAAGGAAGTTTACGCTGTAGGAACAACTGTTTCAAGATTTAAATATTTTGGTAAAGTTGATAAAGTGAATTCTTATGATTATGAAAATGCTTTATTAATAGTAGTTGATACTCCAGATAATAAACGTGTTGATATAGATAATTTCTTATCATTTAAGCATGTTATTAAAATAGATCATCATCCTTTAGTTGATAAGTATAGTGATATAGAATTAATTAGGGAAGACGCTAGTAGTGCATCAGAACTAGTCTTAGAACTTATAAATAATACTAAACTTAAGATGAATGAAAGTATTGCCGGTAAAATATATATTGGAATAGTAAGTGATTCTAATAGATTCTTATTTAATGTTAACTATAAAACATTTGAACTTGTTAGTGAATTAATTAAAAAATATAAACTTGATGTAGAGAAGTTATATAAACTTGTATATGCTAAACCTTTAAGTGAAGTTAGACTTATGGGTTATATAGCTTCTACTATGAAAGTTGATAAAAATGGTTTTGGATGCATCGAACTTGAAGATGATGTTATTCAATCATTAAATTCGGATATATCTGCAGCCTCTAATATGATAAATGATTTTAATAATATTAATGAAGTAGTAGTATGGGCTTTTTCTTCACATGATGCTAAAAATAATATGTATAGAGTTAATATTAGGAGTAGAGGACCAGTAATAAATGAAATTGCTGCTAAATATCATGGCGGTGGACACAAATATGCAAGTGGTGTTAGAACGGATTCTAAAGAAGACGTTGAAAACTTAATGAAAGACTTATCAAAAGCATGTAAAGAATATACAGAAAGAGAGAAGAATTAATATGGAGATTACTAAAGTAGATGAACCAATTATTGCTGTTAGAATTAGTCAATATCCTGAAGATAAGAAAAATGAATTCTTGTGTTTAGGTAGAAGTAATGTTGGTAAAAGTAGTTTTATTAATACTATAGTTAATAGAAAAAACTTAGCAAGAACAAGTTCAAAACCTGGTAAAACAACAACACTTAATTTTTATAAAGTTAATGATGACTTTTATATAGTTGATGTTCCTGGTTATGGATATGCTGCTACTAGTAAAAAACAAATTGAAAAATTTGGTGTAATGATAGAAGAATATTTAAAACAAAGACAATATTTAAAGCATGTATTCTTACTTATTGATTATAGACATAAACCTACTGAAGATGATGTACTTATGTATAAATTCTTAAAGTATTATAATCTTCCTGTAACAATAGTGGCTACTAAATATGATAAAGTAAATCGTTCTTTAAGAGCTAAACAAGATGATTTAATTAAATCTACATTAAATCCAGCACTTGGAGATGAAATAATTAATTTTTCAAGTGTAACTAAAATTGGTAAAGATAGGGTTTATGAAATTATAGAAAATTATTTTGAAAAATAGTTGAAAAAAAACCTTTATTCTATTATAATGGACATATAGAATAGAGGTTTTTAATATGAATAAAAAAGGTTTTACTTTAACTGAGTTATTGGTTGTTATAGCACTTATTTCTATAATAGTTTTAATTGCTGTTCCAAGTGTTGTATCAATTAATAAAAGAATTAATAAGAGAGTTTATAATGCTAAGATTCAAGAAATAGTTACTGCTGCTGAGTTATATGGTACAAATAATCCTGATTTATTTAATGGAAGAAGTGAAGTAAAAATATATATTTCAGAACTTATAGATAAAGGATTTGTAAGTACGGATTCTAAATCTGATACTGCTATATGTAAAGCAGATTCATCTGAACATAGATCATCTAAAGGATGTGTTGTTAATCCGGTAGATAAAGTGTCTATGAATCAAAATTATGTAATTATCAAAAAAGAGGCTGCTGGTGTAACAGCAAGTTATGGTGGTGAAACAACTACGATAACAAATGGTACTTTAGTTGAACAAGTTTGTACAAGATATGAAAACGGAATGTTTACTGGAAAATCAGGTACTGGAACTAATGATTACTGTGGATGTGATTTTGATGACAATGGTAAAGTTACTGGTATTTATAAATTAAAAAATGGTAAGGTTGATACAAGTTCACCAGTTAAAGCTTGTATAATTGCTGGTGATGAAACAAATAATTACTTAAAATATGGTGGAACTATGTGGAGAGTAATGGGAATTTACAATGTATATGATGATCAAACTAGATTAGTTGCTAAAATGATAACTAATGATAATGTTGATGTACAATAAAAGATAATCGAGTATTATCTTTTTTTATTATGTTTGACCTTTATGGTCAAACACTAAACTACCTGCTATGC
>CAVDFY010000014.1:0-10028 GCA_963607925.1 bacterium | reverse complement strand
CTCGGGTGTTGTACACACCGCCCGTCAAGGCATGGGAGTCGGTAATATCCGAAGTAGGTAGCCTAACCCGCAAGGGAGGGGGCCTCCTAAGATAGGACCGGTGACTGGGCTTAAGTCGTAACAAGGTATCCCTACGGGAACGTGGGGATGGATCACCTCCTTTCTATGGAGTATTTCTAATAGAAAATAATCGTTTTGCTAGTTTAGATTTAAAACAAACTAGCAAGTGTAAACCTTCTATGAAACACTTAAATTATTTTACTTAGCTTTGAGAGATTATTCTCTCAAAAATTATTGTATGTATTATACAATAATTGTTCTTTGAAAACTTGGTAATGTGATTTTGTATATATTCAAACGAGCAATATATACAGGAGTAAATTTTTTAAGAGTAATCTAATTTATTAGATATTAAGAAATCAAACTCATCAAATTAGGTAAAGTAAGTGGTTAAATTAATAAGGGCGCATGGTGGATGCCTTGGCATTAGAAGACGAAGAAGGACGTGGCAAACTACGATATGCTTCGGGGAGATGTAAGCAATCTTTGATCCGGAGATCTCCGAATGAGGAAACTCAATAACGGCAAACCGTTATTACCATATAATGAATACATAGTTATATGGGGACAACCCAGTGAACTGAAACATCTTAGTAACTGGAGGAAAAGAAAGAAAAATCGATTACCTTAGTAGTGGCGAGCGAAACGGTAATAGCCCAAACCAGTCTTAGGACTGGGGTTGTAGGACATCACAATTAAGAAGTTACAAAGTTACAACATAGCAGAATATTCTGGAAAGAATATCCATAGAAGGTGAAAGACCTGTATGCGAAATGTTGTGATCTTCGTGATGTATCCTGAGTAAGTCGGGACACGTGAAATCTTGACTGAATCTGCGGGGACCATCCCGTAAGGCTAAATACTCTCTAATGACCGATAGTGAACAAGTACCGTGAGGGAAAGGTGAAAAGAACCCCGGGAGGGGAGTGAAATAGATACTGAAACCGTATGCTTACAAAAAGTTCGAGCCCGTTAATGGGTGAGAGCGTGCCTTTTGCAGAATGAGCCGGCGAGTTATGTTATCATGCAAGGTTAAGAAGAAGATTCGGAGCCGAAGCGAAAGCGAGTCTTAATAGGGCGAATAAGTATGGTGGCATAGACCCGAAACCGAGTGATCTATCCATGAGCAGGTTGAAGTTGGGGTGATACCTAATGGAGGACCGAACCCACGTGTGTTGCAAAACGCGGGGATGACTTGTGGATAGCGGAGAAATTCCAATCGAACTCGGATATAGCTGGTTCTCCCCGAAATAGGTTTAGGCCTAGCCTTCTAATTAGCTACCTGGAGGTAGAGCACTGAATACGGAATGGCCGCGTCTAGCGGTACTGACTGTAATCAAACTCCGAATGCCAGGATAGTATGTAGAGGAGTCAGTGTATGGGTGATAACGTCCATACGCGAGAAGAGATGAATCCGGACCATCGGTTAAGGTCCCAAAGTTTATGCTAAGTGGAAAATGATGTGGAGTCGCACGAACAGCTAGGAGGTTGGCTTAGAAGCAGCCATCCTTTAAAGAGTGCGTAATAGCTCACTAGTCGAGTGGCTCTGCGCAGAACATGTACCGGGGCTTAAGCATAACACCGAAACTGTGGATGTTAATTTATTAACATGGTAGGGGAGCGTTCCAAGGGCGTTGAAGGTAGATCGTGAGGACTACTGGAGCGCTTGGAAGTGAGAATGCCGGCGTGAGTAACGTAAGGAAGGTGAGAATCCTTCCCACTGATTGACTAAGGGTTCCTGGGTCAAGTTCGTCTTCCCAGGGTAAGTCAGGACCTAAGGCGAGGCCGAAAGGCGTAGTCGATGGACAACAGGTTTATATTCCTGTACCACCTATATGACTGATGGAGTGACAAAGAAGGCTAATCAGAGCCAATTATTGGATTTTGGTCTAAGCACAAAGGAGTGTTGGGTAAGCAAATCTACCAACTATAACTCTGAAGTGTGATGGGGAAAAAGTTCTACGGAACTTCAACTCTGGTGAAGCCAAGCTTTCAAGAAAAACTTCTAGGGCTAATCATATAGGTGCCTGTACTCAGAACCGACACTGGTAGTCAAGGAGAGAATCCTAAGGTGAGCGAGATAACTATGGTTAAGGAACTCGGCAAAATGACCCCGTAACTTCGGAATAAGGGGAGGTGTAGCGATACACCCGCAGGAAATAGGTCCAGGCAACTGTTTACCAAAAACACAGGTCTCTGCTAAAGCGTAAGCTGATGTATAGGGGCTGACGCCTGCCCAGTGCTGGAAGGTTAAGAGGAGATGTTAGTTGGACGCAAGTCGATAACAACGAAGCTTCGAATTGAAGCCCCAGTGAACGGCGGCCGTAACTATAACGGTCCTAAGGTAGCGAAATTCCTTGTCAGGTAAGTTCTGACCCGCACGAAAGGCGTAATGATCTGGATACTGTCTCAACCATAGACTCGGTGAAATCTTAATACCTGTGAAAATGCAGGTTACCCGCTACAGGACAAAAAGACCCCGTGGAGCTTTACTGCAACTTGATATTGAAATCAGATGTAACATGTAGAGGATAGGTGGGAGACTTTGAAGTTAGGACGTCAGTTCTAATGGAGTCAACCTTGGAATACCACCCTTGTTATGTTTGACTTCTAACTTGCGCCCATTATCTGGGTGGAGGACAGTGTCTGGTGGGCAGTTTGACTGGGGCGGTCGCCTCCCAAAGAGTAACGGAGGCGCCCAAAGGTTCCCTCAGAATGGTTGGAAATCATTCGTAGAGTGTAATGGCAGAAGGGAGCTTAACTGCGAGACCTACAAGTCAAGCAGATGCGAAAGCAGGGCATAGTGATCTTGCGATCCCGAATGGAAGGGTCGTTGCTTAACGGATAAAAGTTACCCCGGGGATAACAGGCTGATCCCACCCAATAGTTCATATAGACGGTGGGGTTTGGCACCTCGATGTCGGCTCGTCGTATCCTGGAGGTGGAATCGCTTCCAAGGGTTGGGCTGTTCGCCCATTAAAACGGCACGCGAGCTGGGTTCAGAACGTCGTGAGACAGTTCGGTCTCTATCCGTAGTGGGCGTTAGAAAATTGAGGAGTGCTTTTCCTAGTACGAGAGGACCGGAAAGGACGAACCGATGGTGTATCTGTTGTCACGCCAGTGGCAGTGCAGAGTAGCTATGTTCGGAAGGGATAATCGCTGAAGGCATCTAAGCGAGAAGCCCTCTCCAAGATGAGTTTTCTTTATCTTCAAGATATAAGATCCCTTGTAGACGACAAGGTTGATAGGTTAGATGTGTAAGCATAGTGATATGTTGAGCTGACTAATACTAATAGATCGATAGTTTAATCATTTTAATAATTTGATATAGAAAGTCACATTATCTTGTTTCCAGAGAACAATTATGGTATAATACATTTAATTGGTGACGATAGCAAAGTGGATACACCTCTTCCCATACCGAACAGAGAAGTTAAGCACTTTAACGGCGAAAATAGTGTAAGCGAAGATAGCAAGTTGCCAATTTTTTTTTGCTTTTTTTTTAGTTTATTACAATAAAAAATATATTCTTTATTTTTTTATTTTGATATAATATTAATGGAGGATAATATTTATGGTAAAAAGGAGAAGGTTAAAAAAAAGTGTTAAAAGAATTTTAATATTGCTTATAGTTATTGTATGTTCAATATTTTATTTATATATAAATAAACATAGTGATAATAAAGTAGATGTAAATAATAATGGAATTAGTTATCCTATTGTAAATTATTCTGAAAGTGATAATGATATTGTTAATAAAATGTTTGCAAAAGGCATGAGTTTGGATTCTTTTAAAGAATTGTTGAAGCAAGACTTAAATAAAATTAATTCTAATGATGAATATGAAATTATTAAATTCGATTTTAATAAATCATTAGGTTATAGTGATATTGAGAATTATTTATATAAATTAAATTATAGTGATATTGTTAATTTATATAATATTGGTAAATCAGTTGATAATAGAAATATTTATGGTTTAGAAATTGGGACAGGTTCTAAAGAAATCTTTTTAGATGCTAATATACATGCGGCTGAAACTGCAAATACATCTATTTTAATTCAATTTATGAGTGAGGTTGTTAATATGTATGAGAACAATAATAACAATATTAAACAAGCTTTAAATGATTATAAATTAGTTGTAATGCCATGTATTAATCCTGATGGATATGAAATATTTACCAAAGGAATTGAAAGTATTTCTAATAAAGAATTATGGGTATATAAAAACAAAGATAAAATTAATTTTGATAATTTAAAATCAAATGCTAATGGTGTTGATATTAATAGAAACTTTCCAACTCAAAATGCAGGTTTATATTATAAAACTAAGGATTTATTATATAATGTTTCTCTTGAAAAAAATACTGGTAGCAAATCCTATTTTGGAGGGTATAATTTAGGTAGTGAACCTGAAACTAAAGCTGCGATGTTATTTATGTTTAAACATTATAAAAATACTATTTATTATATAAATTTACATAGCCAAGGAAGGGTTATATATTCTGGGAAACCGAATTTATCTGATGAATTTAATAGCGTGTCTAGAGAATTTGCTTCTAAGATTTCAAATATTAATAATTATACTGTTTATGGTATTGAAAGTGAAGAGGTTGGCGAAGGAAATGATGGCTCTGCTACTGACTTTATGTCTGAAATAGCACATGAGATGCCTTTTAGTTCAAAGACAGGCAGATTATCATCTAATAATTATATTAATCCTGACGTTGAATATGTTTCAAAATATCCAGTAATTACACTCGAAACTATAAAAACGTATACAACAAACCCTGAAATTTTTAAAGATGAGTATTATAACTATGGATTAAGAAAAACATTATTTAGTTTAATTGGATTATAATTCTATAAATAATATTTTGTTTATAAAAAATGCCTTTATCTATTGAAATAGTAAGTTTATTTTGATATAATACTCTTGCTTATGGCGGAATTGGTGAAGTGGTTAACACGGCGGATTGTGGTCCCGTTATACATGGGTTCGATTCCCATATTCCGCCCCATAAGGTAAATTAAAATACACAGTTATCATTTGTGTATTTTTTTGTGTGTTAAATTTAGTATAACCATTTTATCTTTACTACTCGTTTTATTATTTACTATATTTTCAAATTCTAAATACGTATCTATTAATTGTTTTATTGCTCCTTTGATACCTTTTTTGTATTTTTTGCAAATATCACTTAAATTTGAATTTTTTATTGGTTTTCCGTGGTATACAATATCATTTATATAATTTCTCCATATTTTTAATTAGTAAATCATACTTAATAATTTGAATGTAGAAATAAATAAAATTAATTGAATAATATGGTAAAATAGTATAAATAAATTAATTTGCAACTAAGAATTGACAAAAAACAACTAAAAATTGGTAGTTTGCAACTAGTTACGAAATATATAATGATTGCAAGAAAGGAGTAATTATGAATTTATCTAAGAATTTAAAAAAGATAAGAAAGGAAAATAATTTGTCACAAGAACAACTTGCTGAGAAACTTAATGTATCAAGACAATCAGTCTCAAAATGGGAATCTGGGCTAGCATATCCAGAAATGGATAAAGTACTACAAATTTGTCAATTATTTAGTGTTTCAGTAGATGATTTACTAAATCAAGATTTAAAAGAGTTGAATAATAATAAAATAGCAAAATCTAATATTAACAAATTTATAGATGACTTTCTTAATTATTTGACTAAAATAATTGATATGTTTACTAATTTGAAATTAAAAGAGAAAATAAAATGTATAGTTGAACAGTTTATATTAATAATAATATTTTATGTAATAGGAAGTTTAGTATTATCATTTGAATATTCTTTTGTTGCGCATATATTTTCATTTTTACCTAACAATGTATATTTATTTACATTTAATTTATTAAAAGATATAAGTATTTTATGTTTAAGCATTTTATTTATAGCTTTACTATTTCATATTTTTAAAATAAGATATTTAAATTATTATGTGATTGTTGATGAGAAACCTTTATCATATGATGAGATTATTATGAATAAAAATGAAGATATTACAAATAAAAATGATTCTAAAGTAGTAAAAAAAGAAAAAATAATTATTAGAGACCCAAAACATGCTGCATATAATTTTATATCATCTATTATAAAATGTTTCATATTTTTTATAAAGATACTAATGATAATAGTTGGAGTATTTGTATGTGCTTTCTTTGTATTCTTTATTTCTTGTTTAATAATATCATTTGCAATTATAAAAACAGGTTTATTATTTGTAGGTTTTCTATTATTACTGTTAGGAATAATTGTATTATTAGGTCAAATAATAGTAATAATATTTAATTTTATCACTAATAGAAAAAATGTTCTTAAAAGAGTGTGCATAATTTTTATATCATCATTAGTTTCAATTGGTATTGGTATAGGGTTTATTGCATTAGCTATACCAAAGTTTAATTATTATGAATTTTATTCAGCTAATTATGTAACTACATCCCAAGAATTCGATGTTGATAAAAATACAGTTATTGCATCTTATTGTGAGTATAATTATTCTTTTGATGCGATAAATTATATAGAAGAAGATAGAGATAATTTATTAATAGAAGTAAACCATAGTAAATATCAGGAAATTGATTTTTATAAATTAAATAATTATATTTATATATATAATGATGTTAAGACATTAAATTTTAATTTTATTAGAGATATTATAAAAGATATTAATGGTTATAAAATGGTAGATATTAATAATTTAGGTAAATATAAAGTAAGTATATATGGTGATAAAGATAATTTAGAACTAATAAAAAATAACTCAAATGATTATTGTAAAAACATGGAATACTATAATTAAGATGAACAAAATTCATCTTTTTTCATTTTTTTATATTTTTTTCACAAATTGTTAACATTTTGATTTTACAATTATATTGAGGTGTTGATATGAAAAGAGAAAATAAGGTTAAAGATGCAAAAGTTATTGAAGAAGATACTGATAGTAAAAATATAGTGAATGATGATAAAAAGAAATATAGATATACTATAAATGATAAAGAAAAGAATACTGTTATTACTGTTTTATTAACATTTACGTGTTGTTTATTAATATTTTGTGTTTTTTATAAATTTTATTTAAAAGAATTAGTTATAGAAACTACAAAAGTACAAAAGGATGTAACTGTTACTGATACTGGTATTGCAGATGCAGTTGAAAAAGTTTATGATTCAGTTGTTGTAATTGAAAATTATGTAAATGATAATGTTAATTCTTCTGGTACTGGTTTTGTATTTAAAACAGATGACAATTATGGTTATATTTTAACCAACTATCATGTTGTTGAAGGTTCTAAGAAAATAGTTGTTACTTTTACTAATGATACAAAAATAGAAGCTACATTAGTTGGAACAGATGAATACTCTGATATTGCTGTCTTAAAAGTAGATAAGTCAAATGTAATTAGTGTGGCAGAAATTGGAAGTATAGATGATTTAAGAGTAGGAGATACTACATTTACAGTAGGAGCACCACTTGATTCAAGTGTATATTCTTGGACGGTTACAAGAGGTATTTTATCAGGAAAAGATAGATTAGTAGAAGTAACAATAAATAATAGTAATTCTGTTATGGAAGTATTGCAAACAGATGCTGCGATTAATTCAGGAAATAGTGGAGGGCCATTATGTAATTCTAATGGTCAGGTAATAGGAATTACAAATATGAAAATAGCAAGTTCAACTATAGAAGGAATGGGATTTGCAATTCCAATTGATACTGCAATAGAGACTGCTAATAACTTAATAGAAGGAAAAACTATATCTAGACCATATTTAGGAGTAAGTATATATGATGCTAGTAATAACATTTTTTCAAATAGTACAGGAATATATGTAGAATATGTACAGGATAATTCTGCTGCTGATAAAGCGGGAATAGAAAAGGGAGATAAAATATTAAAAGTTGATAATGAAAGTGTTACAACTTCAGCTCAATTTAGATATAAACTATATAAACATAACATAGGTGATAAAATAACAATTACTGTTGAAAGAAATGGAAAAGAAAAAGATATAACAGTGACTTTAGGTACTTCTAATGGAGTAAATTAAGAGAAAAATATAGATTTTTAAAAAAAATTGTGATAGAATTATTACAATTGATTGTGAAGGAAAGAGATAGATATCTGATTTATAGAGAGTCAATGTTAGGTGTAAATTGATATGATGATACTTGAAGATGATTCTGGAGTCAAATCGAGTTGTTTCGTTATAAACTATTAAGTGCATGATAAATCATGAATTAAGGTGGTACCGCGGATATTCCGTCCTTAGTTTATGATTTTTTGTTTTAAGGAGGGAAAAATGGAAAAGAAAAAATTTTATATAACAACGCCAATATATTATCCAAGCGCAGATTTTCATATTGGACATTGCTATACAAGTACAGCAGCTGATGCTGTTGCTAGGTATAAAAGATTAACAGGGTATGATGTTTTTTTTCAAACAGGAACAGATGAGCATGGACAAAAAATTGAAAAGAAGGCTCTTGAAGCAGGTTTAAGTCCGAAAGAGTATGTTGATCCTATTATTGAAAATGGTAAGGATTTATGGAGTAAATTAAATATTTCTTATGATTATTTTATTAGGACAACTGATGAACATCATATAAAAAGAGTTCAAAGAATATTTAAGAAAATGTATGATAATGGAGATATTTATAAAGGAGAATATAAAGGACTTTATTGTACACCTTGTGAGTCATTTTGGACTGAAAGTCAGTTAGATGAAAATGGAATGTGTCCTGATTGTCATAGAGAAGTTCATGAAGTTAGTGAGGAAGCTTATTTCTTTAAGCTATCAAAATATCAAGATAAATTAGTTGAATTTTATGATAAGAATCCTAATTTTATACTTCCGTTATCTAGAAAAAATGAAATGCTTAATAATTTTATAAAACCTGGATTGGAAGATTTATGTGTATCAAGAACATCATTTACATGGGGTATTCCGGTTGATTTTGATAAAGGACATGTAGTATATGTATGGGTTGATGCATTATCAAATTATATTACTTCATTAGGTTATCCAGATGAAACAGAAGAATTTAAAAAATATTGGCCTGCTGATATACATTTAGTTGGAAAAGAAATAGTTAGATTTCATAGTATAATTTGGCCATGTATGTTAATGAGTTTAAACTTACCTTTACCACATCAAGTGTTTGGACATGGTTGGTTAATTATAAATGGAGGTAAGATTTCTAAATCATTAGGAAATTATAAAGATCCAAGAGAATATATTAATTCTTATGGTGTTGATGCTGTTAGATATTTTTTACTACGTGAAGTGCCATTTGGAAGTGATGGAAACTTTAGTGAAGATGCATTAATAGCAAGAATAAATACTGATTTAGTAAATACATTAGGAAATTTAGTAAATAGAACATTAGCAATGAGCAAAAAATATTTTAATAGTGAAGTTGATAATCCAAATGTTAGTGATAGTGTTGATGATAACATTATTAGTTATGCTACTAGTTTACCATCTTTAGTTGAAAATAAAATGAATTCATTAAAGATTAATGAGGCATTAGAAGATATATTTGAATTACTAAAAAGAAGTAATAAATATATAGATGAAACAACTCCATGGATACTTGCTAAGGATGAGAATAATAATGATAGACTTAAAACTGTTTTGTATAATTTATTAGAAAGTATTAGAATATCTACTGTATTGTTAAGTCCTTTTATACCAGAGACTAGTGAAAGAATATTTAAGATGTTAAATACTAAAAAAACAGATTATGATTCAATTAAAAAATTTGGAATGTTAGAAACTGATATTAAATTAAATGAATCTGAAATATTATTTAATAGAATAGAAACTAAATAAATCTCGAAAGAGATTTTTTCTATTGTTAATTGAAAAATGAATAATTTAATGATAGAATTAATCTATAATATAGAGG
>CAVDFY010000013.1:0-10152 GCA_963607925.1 bacterium | reverse complement strand
AATGGAGGCGGCCAGTAATATGCCCTTTTAGGGCTACTTAAAAACCACTAGTTGAACTAGTGGATTTTTATTTGTTTTTTCTTTATATTTTATAGTTTATAATATGTGTATAAAAGTGTTATATAGTTTGATTTTTATGTGAAAAATTTGTATAATGTTAATAGAGGTGTATTATGATAGGGTTTTACGATTATACAGTGATATTAACATACTTAGGGTTTTCTTCTGGTATGATTGGTATATTTTTAGCAATAACAGGAAATACTTTTTGGGCAGTAATGTGTTTAATGTTTTCTGGACTTTGTGATATGTTTGATGGAAGAGTAGCAAGAACTAAGAAAAAAAGAACAAATGAAGAAAGACATTTTGGTATACAGTTAGATAGTTTATCTGACCTAGTATGTTTTGGCGTTTTACCTGCGATTATAGGTTATTCTTTAGGAATTAAGTGTACATATTTAGTTCCATTAATAATTATTTATCCTTTAGCAGCTTTAATTAGACTTGCTTATTTTAATGTTCTTGAAATAACTAGAAATAGTAATACTCCAGTTAAGGAATATACAGGACTTCCAGTTACTTCTTCTGCTTTAATATTTCCATTCTTATATATATTCAGAAAATATTTAGGTAAGTATTTTGTATTAATATATGGAATTGTACTATTTGTAGTAGCAGTATTATTTATCAGTAAAATTAAAATTAAAAAACCAGGTATTAAAGTTATGATTGGTTTTATAGTTGTTGGTGTTATTGAAATATTATTAATATTAGCTGGTAAGTTTCTATGAAATATATAGTTAGAAATAGAAATAGTAAAAAAAATATAATTATAGAGTCTAATAAAGCTCTTAATTTTTTTTATGATACATTTATTGGAAGAATAATTTTAAAACCTTTTATAAGTAAAACATTTAGTAATCTTATGGCTATGTATATGAATAGTAAGTATTCGTTAAAAAGAGCAACTAAATTTATTAGTAAAAATGATATAAATATATATGAATGTTCTAAACAAAAATATACGTCTTATAATGACTTTTTCAAAAGAAAGGTTGTACCTGCTAAAAGACCTATTAATGCTCATAAAAATGTCTTTATTTCTCCATGTGATAGTAAACTTACTGTTTATGAAATTAATGAGGATTTAACTTTAAAAATAAAAGATTCATATTATTCAATTGATACTTTAGTAGATAATAATATTATGAATGAATATAAGGGTGGATATGCTTTAGTATTTAGATTATCTACTGATAATTATCATAGATATTGTTATATAGATAGTGGTACTAAGGGTAAAAATATTCATATTGATGGTGTTTTTCATACAGTACAGCCAATTGCTCTTAAACATTATAATTTTTATAAAACTAATACTCGTGAATATACAGTGTTAAATACAAATAATTTTGATAAAGTAATACAAGTTGAAGTTGGAGCTATGGGAATAGGTAAGATAGTTAATAATCATCAAGAATATAAATTTAAAAAAGGAGAAGAAAAGGGTTATTTTGAATTTGGTGGTTCTACAATAGTTGTTCTTGTTAAAAAAGGTATAATAACTATTGATGATGATATATATAGTAATAGTTTAGAAAATATTGAAACAAATGTTAAATATGGAGAACGAATTGGAATTAAGAAATAGTTTCAATTCTTTTTATTTTGTGTTATAATATGATCATTAATTGAGGGATTATACGATATTTAAAAGTGTGAAGGAATTAAGTCATCATATTAAAGCAAATTGTGTGGCTATTAGTTTTGGTTCTAAAGGAACTACATATTATGATAAAACTTCTAATAGAGTTATTAAAATATTTGAAGTGGCATTAAGTGATGATGATTATAAATATTTTGAATAAAAAGATATTGTTTTTTTAAGATTTAAAAAGGTTACTAACTCTACGTATTTATTTCCTGTTGATGTTATATATTTAAATGATAGAGCGGTTGGATATAGTTCAGAACACGCTAAAGGAAGTTTATTATATAGAATCGATCCGTTAAGTGTTAATTTGGATTCAATTAATAGTGCATTTATAAAAACATTGTTAGATGTAAAAACTATATCAAATAATGGCATATTAACTGATGATCTTCCTTATAATACACTTTTTTATCCTAAAGGAAAGAAGTTATTTATTATTGATACTGATGATTATTCTTTTAGTGATATGGATAGTTCATCTTTATATGCATCTAATAATGCTCAAGTTGGAAATTCTCTTAAAATGTTTTTGGTTGCTGAATATTTTGATGGAGTTGTTCGCAGTAATAAATATTTATTTGATTTATATAAAAACGGAGATTTTCTTATATTTTTAAGAGAATATAGAAAAGTATTATCTGAAATGTCTTCTAAAAAAGTAGTTATGCTTGGTGATGAGAGTGACTATATTGATAAAGAAAATAGAGGAAGTTATGTAAGATTATTATCAAAATAAAAAAGTACTTAGTTAAAATTTTCTAAGTACTTTTTATATGCTTCTTTTGAAGTGGTTTTTTCAATTTTATAATCTAATTTTTTAGTTTTACAAATACTCTTAAGTATATAATCTGTTAAATAAGGATTTCTTATTAGTAATGGTCCGATTGTATGTGTTGCGTAAACATTTTTATAAGTAAATCCTTCTTTATTATTTGTTCCATCATTTGAAAATTTTTCTTCTACTTCTATTAGAGGAGTTTTAATGTTATATACATAATCACATCTATTTTGAAATCCTATGATTGTTTCTTTTATTAGGTTTGTTTTACCTTTTATTTCACCAACTATTCTATCTGAAGAGGCGTTTTTGAATGCAACTTCAGTTATATATTCAGTGTAGTAATCAAATATATCTAATGCATCTAATTTTGTTTCTTTAGTTTTAATATATTTACCAAATAAATCCATTGAGTTACCAGTAAGTATTAAATATTTATTTGATTCTATATATTTTTTAAAATCTTTTTTTCTTTTTAATATATCTTCAAGAGCTAGTTCTAAACTTTCTTCTGAACCACTTCCGATATAGATAATATCATATTTTTCAAAGTCTATTTTATCATTAACGCTTTTTAAATCTACTTTTACTTTGATATTACTTCTTGTTAGTTCTTCTTTTATACATCTTGTATTTGCGTTTTCACCATAAAGGTTTAGAAGGTCATAATATAAATGTAATAAGTTAATCATTATTTTCCTCCTTTATAATTTTCTTAAGTTGTATTTCTTTATCAAAACATACCATTGAGAATATTTTACCAGTTGTTTTAGCTTTAATTGTTTCACTTAGATTTTCTAAGTTTTCTACTAAAATTATTTTATCTTTTTGTATTCCTGCATATTCCATACGAACTTTCATGTCATAACAGAATTTTCCAATAAGAATAATATTTTTAATATTAGGATCATTTAATGATTCGAAATCTATATCCCATATCCATGAAATATCATTTTCTTTATATCTTCTACTTGAAGAATCAAAACCAAGTATTATAGTTTTTTCACCATCTTGATGTAAGATGTAATCTAGAGATTGTTTATAACTTAAATTATTTTCATTTTTACTTACTAACATTTGCCATTTTCTATTATCAAAGTCATAAATTTCCATTCTTTTAGTTTTGATATTTTCATCATTTAATACTTTTAATATATCTTCATCTTTAAGTCCAAGTTCACGAGCAAGTGCATAACAGCCAGTAACAAAGTATACAGTATATAAGAAGTTTGATGGTAGATGAACAATATTATCGTTAATTTTGATTTGTTTATTATCTACATCTATTTCTTTTGCTTCATAATTTGGTTTACCACGATTAAAGTGATACTTTGGACAATGGTATGAACCAATGTGTCCATAATGATAGAAATCGTATTCTAGTTTTGAATGACAGATAGGGCAGTATGCTGCGTCTAAATTGTTTATATTACTTTTTCTTGAATAGTTATTTTCAGCCATACCATATGTTGTAACTTCGCCTTTATGATTAATTCTAATTCTATTTACATATGGGTCATCTACATTAAGTATTAAGTGAGTTCCAGCAGGTATTGCATTTTTAATTGCATTATATATTTTTTCAGGGTGAGAGTTTCTTGGTGGTTGATCACGTGTAATATTAGTAATCATTAAATGAGTAGGTGTAATATATTCAAAAATATATTTCATGAATTGTTCATCTAATTCCATTAATAATACATCAGCTTTTAATTTTCCAAATAAAGATGAGTTATTTAGTATTAAAGAAGTTATACCATTTATAGTATTGCTTCCTTCTTTATTGTATACAACCTTGTATCCATTTTTAGTTAGTATGTTATATGTAAGTTCAGTTGAACTACTTTTACCACTTGATCCTGTGATACCTATAACATATTTTGGTAAACGAATTTTCTTTAATATTTTCTTATCAAGTTTACGTGCTACATTACCACCTATAACACTTCCTTCATGACCAGTTAGTTTACTAAGTTTGTTTGCAAGTTTACATGCAAGTATAACAATAAATCTCCACATATTTAATCACCTAAGTATATTATATAACATTTTTGGCTATTTATAAAGGTTTATGTTTTAAGTGTGTAAACAAATGTTTGATTTTAATATAAAATAAAAAGTTCCTTTCGGAACAATTGTTTCTTCTTGGTGACTCATATGGGATTTGAACCCATGAATGTCGCCTTGAGAGGGCGATGTGTTAACCATTTCACCAATGAGCCATAACAATGTTAATTTTAACATAACTTTATTGTTTTGACAATATTTATGCATTTAAAAGTTATTTTTGGTAACAATATTTGTAGGTGACATAATGAATAATAAAGAATATGACAAATTAGTTAAGAGTGTTGTTGGTAAGGAAAGTACATTTAAAAATGTAATGATAGCTTTTATAAGTGGTGGAATTGTTGGTGTTATTGCTCAAATGATGAGTGAATTTTATTTTAAAGTATTTGATATATCTTTAAGTGATGCTTCGTTTTATACTTTTTCAACATTTATATTTATAGGTTCTTTGCTTACAGGAATTGGTGTGTTTGATAAAATTCTTAGTATAGTAAAATGTGGGCTTATTGTTCCGGCTACTGGATTTGCTAATACTATGACAAGTAGTGTTATGGATGCCAAGAGTGAAGGGTTTATTAAAGGAATAGGAGCATCTATATTTAAACTTACAGGTAGTATTATTTTATATGGTGTTATTTTTGGAGTAATATTTGGATTTGTAAGGAGTGTGATAATATGACATACTATTTTAATAATGTTTATATTAATAATAAATATTCTCTTCTTGCATCTACTAAGTTTAAACCAATAGTAGCATCTAATTCAGATAGAGTGATGGATGACTATTATTTTAATGAAAAAAGCATAGAGCTTGCAGAAAGTAAATATCAAGAAACAACAATTAAAGGTTTAATGTTAAAAAGTAAGAAAGTCACTAAAGAAATTAATTTACTTATTAATAGTGATTTACAGAATCAAGTACTTGCTAGTAGTTTAGCATCTAGTAAATTTAAAATACCTAGTTGTACTATATATTCTGCTTGTGCATCTTTTATAGAAGGTCTTATTATTGGAGCAAATATAATAGACAATAAAAATATGAATGCTATAGTTACTGTATCCGGACATAATTTAGTAAGTGAAAAGCAATTTAGATTTCCAGTTGAATATGGTGCTATTCGTAAAATGGTTAATACATGTACTTTAAGTGGAAGCATTAGTGTACTTTTAAGTAATGAAAAAAGTAATATAAAACTTGAAAGCGGTACTTTTGGATATGTAACTCAAACTAATCATAAAGATGCTAATGATATGGGTAGTGCTATGGCTCCTTCTTGTGCTGAAGTTATTCATAACCATTTAGAAGATACTGGAAGAGAATATAGATATTATGATTTAATTCTTACTGGCGACTTAGGTGTTTATGGAACTAAGATTATGAAAATGTATTATAAAAAGAAATATAAAGTTGAATTAAATAATGTTGTTGATTCTGGAAGTATAATATATAGTGAAGAAAATATTTATGCTGGAGGGAGTGGGCCTTTATGTCTTCCTATAACTTTGTTTGATTATATTTTAGAAATGAATAAATATAAAAAAATTTTGGTTGTTGGTACTGGATCATTACATTCAGTTATAAGTTCTAATCAAAGCATACCTATGCCAGGTGTGAGTCATGCAGTTAGTTTGGAGGCGTTAGATTGACATATATTCTTTCTTTTCTGTTTTGTGGATTTGTGTGTGCAGTTTCTCAATATGTATTAGAGAAAACAAAATTCACTCCAGGACATATGAATACAATATTGGTAATTACTGGCTCTATTTTATCTGGATTTGGTATCTATGATAAGCTATTAGATGTTTTTAAAGGTGGGGCGAGCATTCCAATTATGAATTTTGGACATTTGCTTGTTACTGGTGCTAGTGAAGGATATCTTGAATATGGATTTATGGGGTTATTCAAAGGCGTTCTTGTAAACGCATCGGGTGGTATAAGTTTTGCTATAATTTGTGCATTTGTTGCAACATTAATATTTAAAATAAGAGATTAGTTCTAAATGAATGACATTTCTTATTTTTTTTGGTATAATTTTTTTAGAAATAAGAATAAGGGTGATATCGATGAATCCAGAAACTAATAATCAAAGTGTTAATAATGTGCCTGTTCAAGGAAATACTGCGAATGGTGTGGTAAATAATGTAGCACCATCTCAAGTGGCTCCTGTGCAAAGTAATGTACAAGTTGCTACTCCTAGTGCGGCACCTCAAAGTACACCGGTTGCAGTAACTCAAAATGCTGTCCAACCACAACCTGTTGCATCAGTGCCAGTACAAACGCCAGTACAAACACAAGTTCAAAATACTGCACAACCTGTAACACAAGCTTCTGTACAACCTGCTCAAGTGCAACCTGTTCAAGTACAACAACAAGCACAACAAACTGCTTTAGCAGCACCTTCTAAGGAACTACAAACTACGATTTCTGGAGCGGTTGAGGGAATGGCTCAAGTTACCGAGAATGCCAGCGATACACCAGTAGTTCCTGAGACACCTGCAAATGTCGATAATGGAATTCGTGAGGAAGTTAAATTAGATGCAAGTGTGGCTATGGAAGGAGTTCCAACTATAAGTGGAAGTAATGTTTCTGTAGCAGTACCTACTCAAGAACAAAAAAATGCTGCTGAAATATCTAGTCAAGCTGTTATAAATACTCAAAAAAGTAAAACAAGTAATACTATAATAGTTATTTTATTGCTTATAATGGCTGGATGTGTATATTTTATTGATGATATCTTATCATATTTTAATACTAATTTTTCTCCAACTATTAAAGATAATAAAGAAGAGGAACTTAGTAATAATTTAGTTGATGGTTATATAAAATTGGGTACTCCTGATTCTTATATGAAAACAGGTGGAATAAAATATTATAACTTTTCTCTTAGTGAAACAAATAAAGTAATATTAAGTTTTGTATCAGATAAAAAATTAGATGAAACTGCTTCTTTAGGATATTATCTTGTTTTATATAATAATGATAAAGAAATAATTTATAAAGAATTATTCTCTATACCTAAAAAAGTTGAAGCTAATGAAGTTAGTCAATATAAAATTTCTTTAGATGTTGATGTTTATGAAGATGCTAAATTCGCTAAAATAATAAAATATACTGAAGAAGAACTTATTAAGAAATACAAACTTGTATGTTCATATAGTACTGAAAATAATGGTATCAAATTAAATTATGAAAATACTTATGCATTTGAAAATGATCTATTAGTATCATATACTATTGTTAAAAATTACACTTTACCAGTAGAAGAAACTGATGAGAGTAAAAAATATAAAGAAGAATTAGTTAGTGAAAATACTAAAATGACTGAAGTAGGTATCAAAACAGAATATAAAGATAATAAATTAACATATAGTGTTAGTATGGTTAAATTGCCAGATGGATTTATTCCTTTATATAAAAATACAGCTACTAAAACAATGATAATTAAAAAAGAAAAATTAAAGAAATGGGAATGTAAATAATGGATAATTTATTAATAGGGGATTTTGAAGGACCACTCGATTTACTTCTACATCTTATAAAAAAATCTAAGATGGAAATATTTGATATTGAAATATCTGAAATAACTAAAGAATATTTAAATTATATTCAAGAAATGACTGAAATGAATTTAGATATTGCAAGTGAATATTTGGTAATGGCTGCTGAATTAATTGAAATGAAAAGTAGAAAGTTACTTCCAAATAAAAAAGATGAAGAAGAAAAAGAAGAGGAAGAAAATCCAGAAGAAGAATTAAAACGTAGACTTATAGAATATAAGAAATATAAGGAAAGTACTGAAGTATTTAGAAGTCTTGAAGAGAATAGGGCTAACTACTATACTAAAGCACCAGAATCTTTAAAACAATATTCAAGTGAAAAACTAGAAAATGATGGTAGTGTTGGTATATTTGATTTATTAGATGCTTTTCAAAAGTTACTTGAAAGACAAGAGTATAATAAACCTAAAAATACTAAAATTACTAGAAAAGAGTTGTCAGTTAAAGAAAGAGTTGCTAAAATAAGAGATATTCTTAAAGTTCATAAAAAACTTAATTTTATAGAACTTTTTGATGATTTTAGTAAACCTTATGTAGTAGTTACTTTCTTATCAGTATTAGAAATGGCTAAAAATAGGGAGATTAATATTAAACAAGATAATAATTTTAGTGATATATACTTAGAAAGAGTTGATTGATGTGAATAAAAAAGCAATATTAGAAGGAGTATTATTTATAGTAGGTGACGAAGGAGTCACAGTAGATGAAATTAAAGATATTCTTGATGTTGATAATGATGAAATTAAGCAAATATTTATGGAACTAAAAAAGGATTATGAGAAACCTGATAGGGGACTTAGAATATCATATTTAGGCAATAGATTTAAGCTTACTACTAAAGAAGAACATAGAGAATATTATGAAAAGTTAGTTACTGATACTAAAAGTAGTGGGCTATCTAATGCTGCTTTAGAAGTACTTGCTGTTATAGCTTATAATGAGCCTATAACAAGACTTAAAGTAGATGAAATAAGAGGAGTAAATAGTTCTCAAATAGTTAGACGTTTACTTGCTCGTGGTTTTATAAAAATATGTGGTAAGGATGATTCTATTGGTAAACCAAATTTATATAAAACTACTAATGAGTTCTTGGATTATTTTGGTCTTTCTTCTAAGAGTGATTTACCTGAAATAGTGTTTAAAGAACAAGAAGACGATGGAAACTCTGACTTATATGAATCTAATTATAAAGAGAATTAGGTTCTTTTTTCTTTTTTTATGTTATAATACTTTGTAATGGAGGTTTTTATGGAAAAAATTAAATGCAAGAAGATATCAGTAGATTCAGTTTATAATGATCCTGTCGATATTAGATGTGGAGGACCTGAATACTTAGGATTTGACTTTTTTGTTAAGGAAGAAGAAGTTAAAGAAATGACTACTTTTATTGCTGAATCATTAAATAAATATGGTGTTCCTCTAAGTGGTATGTATATAGTAGGAGATACTTCTTTACTTAGTGAGGATAAAGTTTGGACTAAAGAAAGAATAGATGAATGTATTAAAAAAGATGCTAGTTATTTAATAAGTGAAAGCAATAGAGGTTACTCTAGAAAGATGAGAATAGATAGTGAAAGATAATCACTATCTTTTAAAATATTAAAAAATGAAACTAAATTATACTTTTTAGGAACTATATTATTGAGGTGAATAAAATGGTCGATCAAAAAAGCCTTAAAAAATTTGATAAATTATATGATGAAACATATAAAGATATTTCTCACTATGTTGTGTGTAATTGCTCTAATATAGATGATGTTAAAGATATACTTCAAAATATATATATGGAAGTATATAAGAAGATTGATATTATTGAAGACAAGAAATATATAATTGGTATAGCTAAGAATAAAATATATAAATATTACAGATTTAATTATAAACAGAAAATAATAGATTTTTTTAGAAGTGACGATGAAACAATGATGAATATACCATCTAATTATAATTTAGAGAAAAGTTGTTTTCTTAAATTTGATACTGATATTGTATGGAATTATTTAAAGAAGAAACCTGTTATTATATCTAAAAT
>CAVDFY010000012.1:0-5129 GCA_963607925.1 bacterium | reverse complement strand
TTATCGCCAAAATTCTAAAATTCACAAAAAAAGAAGCATATTCTATTTTGAATATACCTCTTTGTCAACAATCTGAAAAAATATTCTTTATGAGAATATTTTTTTAAATAAGTCTTCGTAATTATTTATTGGTATAAATTCTATACTTTCTTTTAAATCTTTTTCTAACCATTCTATATCATTTTTATTGTCTTCTGGTATATATAGTGTTTTTATTTTATTTCTAAAACATGCGATTGATTTTTCTTTTATTCCACCTACTTTTAATATATCACCTTTTAATGATATTTCTCCAGTCATTGAGATTTCATCACTTATCTTTTTATTTTTTATATGAGATAGGATTGCTGTTGTTATTGCTACTCCTGCTGATGGTCCATCTTTTGGTGAAGCTCCTTCGGTGAAATGAATATGTATGTCATTATTTACAAAAAAATCTTCTTCTATATTTAAAAATTCACTATTACTTTTTATATAGCTAATTGCAACTTCTATGCTTTCTTTTGTAACATCTCCAAGTGAACCTGTAAATGTGTATTTACCATTTCCTTTAAATGATGAACACTCTATATCAAGTGTAGTACCACCTGATTTATTACAGGCAACCGCTCTTACTACGCCAGTTGATGTTATCTTTTTAGCTTTTTTTGTACTATAAAGTTCTTGTTCTAAATAATGTGGTAGGTCTGCTTCTTTTATTCTTACACTAACTATTTTTCTAGATGCTTTTATATGTTCTGTTATAACTTTTCTTGTTATTTTACTTATGCATCTTTCTAATTCTCTTACTCCAGCTTCGTTTGTATATTCTTCTATAATTTTTACTATCGCAGGTGTTTCAAATTTAATTACTGTATTTTTAAGCCCTGCTTTCTTTAAAATATTTGGTATTAAATAGTTTTCACAAATTAGTAATTTTTCGCTATCTGTGTATCCAGTTAAATCTATTATTTCAAGTCTATCTAATAGAGCTGCTGGAATTTGTGATATATCGTTTGCTGTTAATATAAATAGTATTTTGCTTAGATCTATTTCTTCATCAATATAATTATCTACGAATCTTTTATTTTGACTTACGTCAAGTATATCTAGAAGGGTTGATGCAGGATCACCCTTATAATCCTTTTTTAATTTATCTACTTCATCTAATAAGAATACTGGATTATTACTTTCACATCTTATAAGAGATGAAACTATTTTACCTGGATTTGATCCTATGTATGCTCTTCTGTGTCCTACTAATTCTGAAGAATCACTCATGCCGCCTAAAGATATTTTTACAAAATTTCTATTTAATGCATATGATATTGATTCAGCAAATGTTGTTTTACCAACTCCTGGAGGGCCTACTAAGCAAAGAATTGGACTATTTATTTCTGGAGATATACTCTTAACTGCAATATACTCGATAATTCTTGTTTTAGCATTTTCCATTCCATAGTGGGATTCGTTTAATTTTTTTTCTATTTTTAATAGGTCTTTTTCATCTTTTGTTTCTTTATACCATGGTACTGATAATAAATATTCAATATAATTTCTGATAACACCAGCATCTGGACTTACTTCACTTGTTGCACTATATCTTTCTATTTCAGTTAGAAGTTTTGTCTTTATTCTTTCTGGGAATTCTTCACTATTTAATTTTTCTTTAAATTTTTCTACATCGCCATCTTTTGTATCATTTTGACCTAATTCATTTTTTATTACTTTTAGTTTTTCTTTTAATATAAATTCTTTTTGAGTATCATCTAACCCTTTTTTTATTTCTGTTTCTATATGACCTTCTAGGTCCATTACTGCGCTTTCAATAGCTAGTTCTTTAATTAATAATTTACTTCTGCTTATTGATGATGCATCAAGCATTAAATTAAGTTTCTTTTCAAAACTAAGTGGTAAAAAGTTACCTATTAAATCAGTTAATTTGTCTAATGACACATTACTTTTTATTTGAGACATTATTGAATTTGTTATAAATGGATTTTTATTGACATAGCTTTCTAATTCCGTCATTAATTTTCTTTGATATGCAGAACATTCTATCTCACTATCTTGAGTCTCAATTCCTGTTATTATGCTATCTAAAATATCTTCTTCATTTGAATAATTTACATAGCTTATTACTTTAACTCTATATAGTCCATAAATGATTACTCTCATGTTTCCATTAGGTAAATCAATAATACTTTTTATTTTTCCTACTACTCCGATTCTAGGTAAATCTGAAGTATCAGGTTTTTCTTCAAGAGAATTTAGGGGGCACACGATTAATACTTCGTTATCATGATATAGTTTTGATATTTCAGTGACTTTTTTACTTACATCACTTTTGATTTCAACTCTAACTTCTTGATAAGGAAGTAGTACAAGATTTTTTAATAAAATAACTGGTAAATTACTTTTAATCATGCTTCCTCCTGTGTACGAGTATTTATTATAAAAGCAATTTAAATAAATGTAAACCTTAAAATTAAAATTTCACAAAAAAAGAGTTACTACTCTTCTTTTTTCATAACTCTTTGATTTTCTAATTCTTGAACTTTTTTTACTAATGATGCTAAATATGATTTTTGATATAAAGCCAATCTATCTTTTCTTAATGGATATTCAATTGGAGATTCTTTAGCTTTTTCTATATTTCTAATCTCAGGAATAGTTACTTCTTTTCCTTCAGCTTTTACTTTTTTAACAGCATCATACATTCTAGCAATACTATGTTGTTCCCTGATTAAATAATCTGGTTCTTCAAATACAGCTTTATTATCTACTTTACCAATTGATAATATTGCTAACATTGATACTAATTTTGCATAAACTACTTCAAATACATATTTATTTTGGTTAATGTATTCAACTGCTTGTTCTTCTGTAAAACCATTAGCAATAAATATTTTTTTAACTAATGCAATTGTTTTTTTAGCGCTTTCAATAGTATTTGTACCATAACATATACTGTTTGCAACTACTTTTCCAGTTGTAGCATTTCCTAGTTCTTGAGTAAATATTTTAAAATTCCTTTCAAGTTCTGCTCTTGCATAAGCATCTCTTCTATTTCTTAAAGTTTGTCCCATAAAAATCAAAACCCCCTTTTGATTACGTGTACATTATATCATAGTTAAATATATAAGTCAACAATTATGTTACATTTTTGATACATATAAAAATTACACTCTATCGAATGTAATTCCTTTTATTTTTTCTTGCTTAATAGAATTTAGTATTACTAGGCTAACTCTTTCATAATCTACTTCACCATTAACTGGGATATTTTTGCATTTAGATATTTTAGTAAAGCATTCCTCAACCTCGTCATCACTATAATAATCTATTCCAAATTCTTTTTTTAATATTTCATTATAATATTTGTCTAGTTTCTTTAATATATGAATTGCTACTTCTTCTATTGTAAGAATTTCTTCTTTAATAATTGTCATTGATGCTAGATTAAGAGCAACGTTTTGGTTTTCAAATTTTGGCCATAGAATCCCTGGAGTATCCAAAAGATCCATGAATTCATTAATTTTAATTGTATTTATTTGTTTAGTAACACCTGGTTTATTTCCTACACCCACTATGTTTCTTCCTGCTAATTTATTAATAAGGGTGCTCTTTCCTACATTAGGTACACCAATTACTAAACATTTTGCCTTTTTAGGAAGCATTCCTTTTGTTTCTCTTTTCTTATTAACTTCTATCATTAGTTTTCTTACTTCTTCAATAATCTTTTTATAATCATTTGAATTTTTAGAATCACATGTAACAATTATATACCCTTCACTTTTATATTTATTAATCCATTTTTCAGTTTCTGTTTTATCACATAAATCATATTTATTAAATACTATTATATTTTGTTTTTCTCTTGTTAGTTTTTTTAAATCTGGTATTCTACTTGAAAATGGTACTCTTGAATCTATTACTTCAATAACTATATCAACCATTCCCATTATGCTGCTTATTTCTCTTTTAGTTTTAGCCATATGGCCTGGATACCAGTTAATTCCGACTTTAGTTAACTTTTCTTCTTGATTGTTATTTTTCATTTCAGCTCTGATTTTTCTTTTTTGATACATATTCATTTTTTTCACTTCCTTTTTATAACTTGTAATTTGCATTTGCAATTTATTGTACTATATTAGATTTTCTTCTTCTTTTTTATTCTGATTATTGTCTACTGAAAAATCATTTTTAAAGAACCATTTATATGCTCTGTTTGCGATTGTTTTAGTTTCAAAATAATCAATTCCACCTCCAGCAAATGCACCTACAACAGGAACAACCTTAGATAAATTAACAATTCCTGTAGTTCCTGCTTTAGTAATAAATCTAAATCCTACTTTTTGATTTATTTTAGTCAAAGCTTTTCCTGGTATTTTCTTAATTGTAGCATTTGTTAGTTTTACTCCCAATTTAATACCAGCTTGCTTTATTACATCAGTTACTGCTACTCCTGCCAAACAAGCATATATCAAAGTTTGAACTTGATCAGATTTTAAATCATAACCTGCAAGATAAGCTATACAAGCTATCATTCTCATTTGAACATACAATACACTTCCGACATTAGCTGGAATAGTTACAGGTAATGTTATTATTCCACCAAATCCTGTTAAAAATCCTGATGTTGTACATTTAATGACTTGATTTTTAATCATTGCTTTTGCTGCTTTATTACTATTTTATTTTGTTCCCACAAGTTTCTTTTGTTCTTTTGTTTCTAATTGTTTCTTTTCTCTTTCTAGTTCTTTTAAACTCTTTTTAGGTGTTGGCATTTCTTCTGGCATCATTCCACCAATATCTGCAATTGCTTTTCTAACTTTTTTACCGACTTCATAATGTACATCTTTTGCTTCCTTTCCACCTTGTACATTATCCTTTATAAGTTTTTGTTTAGTTTGATTTATTCTGAATAAATTTGCAACCAATTCATCTTCATTCATATTATCTAAAATATCTTCACGGTATCTTAATTTTTTTCTTTTAAAAATATCATCAGCAGTTTCACCATTATATAATCCTTTATATCCTGCATTATGAAATTCAGCCATATTTTTGACACCTGCTGCAGAAGCAATTCTTTGCAAAGTATAATTACCTTGTTTTGTTAATTTTCTTTGATAAAATCTTTTTTC
>CAVDFY010000011.1:0-7190 GCA_963607925.1 bacterium | reverse complement strand
CCACTAGATTGTCTAAATAGTTATTTTTTACTCCCCACTAGATTATCTAGAGCCAAAACCTCAGTTTTTAAAAACTGGGGTTTGTCTACAGTCTGAAAAGAAGTTTAATTAAATAAACTTCTTTTCTTTTAACCATTTTTTACCATCTACTATTCTAGCAACCATCATACTTGATGCAGTGTCACCTACAACATTTAACATAGTAGCAGGCGGATCTATTATAGTAGCTATTATTGTTAATATTGGAAGTGCTGTTACTGGGAAGCCTAACATAGTTATAATTAACATTTCTGATATAGTTCCACCACCAATAGGTACAGCAGTAACAAGTAATGTAGCAATTAATGCAACTCCTAAAACTTTAAGAGTACTAACATCTGAATTAAATAGATAAACTAAGAACATGATTTTAAATACACTACCTATTATAGAACCATCTTTATGGAAACTTGTTCCAAGTGGAATAGTTGTATCAGCTATATCTTCAGGTACACCAATATTTTTAGCACAATTAGTATTTACTGGAATTGATGCAGCACTACTACAAGTAGCAAGACTTGTTAATGTAGCTGGTAATATATTTTTCCAATAACTAATAAATCCTTTTTTACCACCAGAAACAAATGCATAAAGTGAATAAACTGTAAAATAGAATAGTACAGAAACAACTGTATAAATTATAAATGTTTTACCATATCCAATAGCAATCTCACCACCAAAAGTTCCAACTAAAGCAGCAAAATAACATCCAAGACCAATAGGAGCATAGTACATAATAAGTTTAATAAATGATTGAACAACTTCATTAGCACTCTCTAAAGCATCTAAGAATTTATCTCCTTTACCTTTACTCATATTAATACTAATTCCCATAAGTATCGAGAATATAATTAAAGCAATCATATTATCTCTAGTTAATAGTTTACTAAAATCATTAACACTAACTGCTTCAACAGTTCTTTCTAAGAAATTAACATCTTCACTAGTAACTTCTTCAGCACCCTTTAATACTTCTTTTATAGCTTCTGTATCCTTAACATCAACTAATCTAAATGCTTTAGCTGATACTAAACCTACAAAAACACTAACTATAGAAGTAAATGCAAATACAAGTATTATAGTAGTAAGAATCTTACCAATTCTCTTAGGTTGTTTCATTTTACCAATAGATGTGCTTATTGTTAAGAATATAAGTGGTACTATAATAACAAGTAACATGTTTAAGAATAAATCACCAAATGGACTTAATACTGTAGCTTTCTCACCAAATATTAGTCCTACTATAGTACCAATAATAATTGATCCTAAAAGTATTAATGTTGATTTATAATTTTTTAAAAACTTCTTCATAAGTTTCTCCTTCCTTATTAATTATATAATTTTATACATATAATGTATACCTTTTATATTCCACAACAATTCCACAAAAAAAGAAGAATTAATCTTCTTTCTTCTTTTCTAAATCTCTATATGCAACTTTACCAACAGCTGTTTTAGGAAGCGTATCTCTAAATTCATATTCAGTTGGTACTGCATATTTAGCTATATTTTTATAACAATATCTTCTTATTTCTTCACGAACTTCCATAGTATTTTCTACACCTTGTTTAAGTACTATTACAGCTTTAGGCGTTTGACTTTTTATTTTATGAGGAACTCCAACTACTGTACAAGTATCAACGTATTTACATTTATTAATAATATCTTCAAGTTCAACTGGGTAAACATTGTATCCATTAGTAATAATCATTCTCTTAAGTCTTGAAGTATAGAATATAAATCCGTCTTTATCCATATATCCAAGATCTCCAGTATGAAGCCAATTTTTACCATCATTATGAACAACTAAAGTTTTTTTAGTTTCTTCATCTTCATTAATGTATCCCATCATTAATGTTGGACCAGTTACACAAATTTCTCCAACATCACCAATTGACTTTTCAACATCACTATTTGGTTCAAATACTTTAACAATCATATCTGGATTTGGAATTCCTAAAGTACCTTTATGGCTATTTACATATTTTTCATCAACTTCAGATGTGCAACAGCAAAAACCACAAGCTTCTGAAAGTCCATATCCAACTTTAACAACAGCGCTGCTTCCATGAGCTTTTAAGTAATCTTCGAATTCACTTTTTAATTGAGGTGATAAATAATCTCCACCAACAACTACAACTTTTATATCTTTAAAAGCATTACTTCCTGGATCAGCATTATTAATAGACATTTTTAATAATGATGGAACAGCTGGATAAACACTAGGTTTATATTTTTTAAGTTCTTTATTAATCTTTTTAGTATTAAGTTGTGGAACTATTATACATTTCATACCAGATACAAGACATGTATGAGCACAAAGTGCTAAACCAAATACATGGAATATAGGTAATGCTGATAATACTGAGTGCCCTGGACTAATATATTTACATACGCTAGATGTTTGTAAAGCCATAGCATTAAAGTTAGCATTAGAAATAATAATTCCTTTAGGTTTGCCTGTAGTACCACCACTATAAATTATAGCAGCAGGACTATTTGGATCTCTTTTAACATACGTATCCTCACTAACACCATAATTTAAGAATTCATGCCATGTAAGCATTCCTTCTTCTAACTTCATGTTTAATGAGGATTTAATATTATATAAAGTCTTTAAAAGCTTACCTAAACTTTCACTAGTTGGTACCATTATAAAATGTTTAACCTTTATGTGTCTTGCTTTAGGCATAGCTACATCTGAACAAAATATAATAGAACTATTTGTTTCCTTTAATGCTCTTTCAATATCTTGAGTAGAAGATAAGGGATGTATTATATTACAAATAGCACCAATCTTATTAATTGCATAAATTAAAGCAAAACTTTCGGGTGTATTTGGCATACATATCGTAACACATTCATTTTCTACAATATTAAATTCTTTTAAGGCAGAAGCAACTTTATCTATTTTCTTCATAAAAGTTTTAAATGTAACTTCATTTCCATAGAAAGAATAAGCACTTCTTTTTTCATTCTTAGAAGCAGTATCTTTTAAATAATCATACATACTTCCATTAAAATAATTTAAACTTTCAGGAACATCCCCATAATACTTTAACCATGGTTTTTCCTTATTTTCAGGCTTTTCGTTTTTAATAAAACTAATTAACCTATTTATATAATCATTAACTTTTCCCATAATTAATTCCTTTCATATTAATCATATATGTGTTACAATTGTAACATATTAAATGAAGAAAAACTACTAATTTAGACCAAATGTTACAAAAGAGGTGATTTTGTTTGAATTCAAATAGGTTTATAAAAGAGTGTATAGTTAAGTCATTAGTATCTCTGATGAAAGAAAAAGAATTTAAAGATATTTCTATAACAGAGATCACTAAGAAAGCAGGAGTATCTAGAATGGCTTATTATAGAAATTATAATTTTAAAGAAGATATTCTAAATGACTACATGACAACCCTAATAGAAGATTATAAAAGTAAACGTGAAGAAAATAAAGATAATCCATATTTACTTATATTAAATGCTTTTGAATTCTTTAAAAATAATAAAGATTTTGTCTTAGCTTTAGAAAAATCAAATTTATCAAATGTTATTCAAAATAAAATAAATGATTACATGGTTATTTTTTATCCTAAAGCTTTAACAAATATTGAAGCAAGATACAAACTTTATATTCTAAGCGGTGCTTTATATAACACATGTAAAATGTGGTTAATTAATGGTCTTAAAGAAGACTCTAAACTTTTAGCAAAAGCATTTGTAGAAATTTTATTTCCTAATGAATCAAGTAGCTATATTAATTAACGACCTAAACGTTTATCAGTAGCATATTCTTTGCCGGCTACATAGACAGCACTAGCATTTGGATTATATCTATTTTCTTCATTATATTGAAGACCTTTTTTAGCATATTCTTCATCCATTATAAGCACTAGTGAAGTATCATATATTTTACCACCATAACTAATCCAAGTATGCTCTCCATTTTTTGAGTTTATACTTCCTTTAATTAAAGGTAATGTCCCACCACAAATATGCGGATAAGAAAAACAATAACTTAAATATCTTGAAAATTTAGTACAATTTCCAATGTTATAACCAGCTTCAAAGGCTTCTTCAAAATTAATTGGATTTCTAACATTCAATGACGCCATTTTATTCCATAAGTCATCACTATATCCAGTTATTTTACCAGAAAGAACTCCCTCTCTAACAAAAGAAGCAAACTCAGGATTAGTATTATAATAATGTTTAAGCATCTCAAAACACTTAAAATCACGTCTTTTTTCATCAATAACCAATTTTAATATTTCGTCCATAATTTCACCTAAGTAAATTTTATCATATTTTAAGTAGTAAACCATAAAACATACTGAAATTTGACACATAAAATATATTATGAGTATCGAAGATGAAATTAGCAGGTTAAATTTCGAAGATTTTCTTTGGTTTATTTTTGCTTTGTTATGCTTTTTAAATATTAAAGGAGATTGGGACGATAAAGAATATTTAAAAACAAAAAATAAATACTATAAAGATGAGTCAAATAAAATATTTGAGTTCACATTAATAATAATATCTCTAATATATGTTTATTTTTTCTTTAGAAATTATATATTTTTAAATAGAGTAAATAATAGTCAAAAACAATTATATAGAATAAAATTATTGGGTTCTAGTTTACTGCTTACTGGTGTTATATGTTTAATATATTTTCAAGCTAATAATAATTCATTTATTGGTTCTCCAGCTCTTTAAATTTACAAGAGTATATGTTATAATTATTTCATTAAAGGGCTAGTAAAGACTTTATTGTTTTTACTAGCTTATTTTTTTGGAGGAAAAGGTGAAAAAGTGTTTAGTAATAGTGTTAATGTTTATTTTAATGTTTGATGTAGTTTATGCAAAGAGAGGTTGCTGTTCACATCATGGCGGCGTAGCTGGCTGTTCATCAGGAGGAAGTACAATTTGTAGAGATGGAAGCTATAGTCCATCGTGTACATGTACCCCAACTATTAAGACAGTGTATGGATGTACAGATTCTAAAGCAATTAATTATAATAAGAAAGCAAATAGTAATGATAACTCTTGTAAATATAACAAACAAATAAAAGATACAAACGTGGTAAAATATGAAACAGAATATATTGAAGATGAAAATATGTACGTAGGCGAAGAAAAAACAGAACAATATGGTAAATATGGTACTGAAGAAGTAATAAAAGAAGTAATAGTAGATTCATACGGAAGTGTTTTAGAAATAAAAAAAGAAACAAAAAAGATAACAAAAGAACCTAAAAAAGCAATAATTAAAAAAGGTACAAAAGAAAAAGAAGAAACTAATAATGATGAAAACGAATCTAATCCAATCGCAGATACAATTATAGGAGTAGGTTTAATAGGTTCACTAGGATATGCATTTTTCAAAAAAAGGGTGTAAAATAACAAAAAAATGATATAATCTATTTATGAAGAAAAATTATATAAAAATGAATGATAATGATAACTATTTATCACTAGGAAATCTAATAAATGTTATCAAGAAAATATCTAATAATAAAAATGCTATGCAGACTGAACTATTCTGTACTCTTTTTAATGTAAATAATGTAAATGCAACTACTATAAATAATTATTGTATAGGATATAGAGCAATAGGGATAGAATATAAAAAAATATATGTTGATTTAAAAAGAAAATATGAAACAGACAAATTAGTTTATGTAGATATTATTTTAGGAATCTTAAGTATAATGGATGACGTTATATATATAAAAGATGAAAAATCTTTAGATTTAATAAATTCAAATAAAAAATTAAAAGAAACAATAAATGAATTATTAAAAATTGCATCAAATGATGAACACATTGAAAAAACTAAACTTAATGAATTAAAATCTATGAATTCATATGAATCTTTTATAGAAATACTTAATCATTCTATATTAGATAATAATCAACCAGTTTATACACAAACTATTAACATAAAAATAAATAGAGAAGAACTAAATGAATATTTGAAAGTAAAACTTTATTATGGAGAAAGTTATATTAACTCATTAATAGAATTATCTAAGAAAGATAATATGTATGCTTGTGCAGAACTTGGCTCACTTGAATTTGATGGATATATAAGCGGAAAAACTAATTTTAATAAATGCTATGAGTATTATTATAAAGCTGCATTAAAAGATCATCCTAAAGGATGCTGGATGGTAGCAAACTTAATGCTAACAGGAAGAGTAAAACTAGATTTTGATATAATGTGGAAATTCTTAAATAAATCAATAGAACTAGGAAGTTTCGCAGGTTATAATACATTAGGTCTTTGCTATTTAAGAGGCATAAATAAAGAAAATAAAAAAGATATAAATGAAGCAAGAAAATACTTTCAAATAGCAGCAGAACATGGATACGCATATGCATTTAACAACCTAGGAAAAACATATGAAGATGAAGGTAATATAGAAGAAGCATATAAATATTATAAAATTAGTGCTGATATGAATGAATGCTGGGCACTTAATAAAGTAGGAGAATACTATAGAAAAAGAAATGATCTAAAAACTGCTTTTATTTACTACTCTAAAGCAATCGAAACACCAATCACAGAGAGAATAAAACATCCATTCTATAATCTAGCAAAATATTATTATGAAAATGGATGCGAAGACGCAAATATTAAAAAAGATACAAATAAAGCAAAAGAATTAATGAATATTTATGAAACCTTATCACAAGATTTAAATTAGAAGTTATCATGAAAAAATAACTTTTTTTGATATTTAATCATTATTATAGTATAATATGCCCTGTTAAAGGGAGTATAGCTATGGATAACGAATTTCTATTATATTTAAATTCAGAAATAATATCTGATGATTATAGTGATAAATTTATTAATTCAATACTAAAATTTATAAAAGATTATTGTAAAGCTGATTCAGTAATATTAATAGATTTAGAATCTCAAAGAAAAGATGACTTTAAAACACATGATAAAGGTATTCAAACTGAAGATGGAGACTTTGCTGTTTGTTTAAGTGTGTGTCATAAGAAATTAATAATAAGAGGAAAAAAAGAGACTTTCAAAATGTAGGAATTTTATTTGTAGAAGCCAATGGTCTTGGTATATTAAATAATATGTATGGATATCAAAAAGGCGATAAACTATTAAAAAC
>CAVDFY010000010.1:0-3944 GCA_963607925.1 bacterium | reverse complement strand
TATACATCCATTGTAGAGAATGCTTCTTTAACATTATTATTTAGTTTAACTAATGAGTTATAAACACTAATAAAATAAATAACTAATATTACTAAAACTGCTATGATTATATAACCAACTGGGCCCATATATATTCCTCCTAACTTATTAAGATTATTATATCATTAATGTTATAAATTGTAAATTAACAAAGCATTTACAAATTAAAAAGAAATAACTTTACATTATTTCTTTGTTAAATATTTATGGTTAGCAGCAATACTCTTTATACCTACACCATGACTAAATGCGATTGTTGCAATTCCACCGCTAATTTTAATAACAACACCTTCACCAAATACTGTATGAATAACATTATCTCCAGCTTTAATTCCATCACTAGTAACATTGTTATTATACATATTTCCAAGTGTTCTCTTAGGTCTATCATCAGGTCTTACTGACATATTAGTTTTATTTATTAAATCATCATCTATTTCTTTAATAAATCTACTTTCAACAGTACCACTAGTTTTACCAAATAAAGTTCTTTGTCTAGCACTTAGTAAATAAAGAATACTCTTAGCTCTAGTAATTCCTACATAGCAAAGTCTTCTTTCTTCTTCAAGTTCACTAGCACTTTCAAAACTTCTATTATGTGGGAATATTCCTTCTTCCATACCAAGAATAAATACTACTTTAAATTCAAGTCCCTTCGCTGAATGAAGAGTCATTAAATTAACAGCATCTTTATTTTCTTTATATTGACCTGCATCACTAACAAGTAATATATTTTCTAAGAATGTTGATAAATCATAAACTCCACTTTCTTCAAAAGCAACAGCAACAGACTTAAATTCGTTTAAGTTCTCTATCTTAGCATCACTTTCAAGTGATTTATCTAGTTCATACTCAGCTCTTATTCCACTCTTAACAAGCACATCTTCTATTAACTCTGATAAACTAAGTGTTTTAGCATCTTCTTGTAATTCAAATATTAATTTCTTAAATTCAAGTTCTTTTCCTGACTCTATCGCATCAAACATAGATATATTATTTTCACGTGCTTTATTACGAATATTTTCTATAGTTTTAGTACCTATTCCTCTTTTAGGAGTGTTAATTACTCTTTCTAAACTAACTGAATCATTAGAGTTATATACCAAATTTAAGTATGCTATTAAATCCTTAATTTCTTTTCTACTATAGAAATAATAACTACCAATAATATTATATGGAATATTACTTCTTACAAAAGCTTCTTCAATTGTTCTACTTTGAGCATTAGTTCTATAAAGTACAGCAAAATCACTATATTGATATCCTTCATCAATCATTTCTTTTATCTTTTTAATTACAAATGAACTTTCTTTGATTTCATCTTCAAGTCTAATATATTCAATCTTTTCACCATCTCCACTAGATGTCCATAGATTCAATTTAGTACCTTCACGATTATTCTTAATCACAGAGTTTGCAGCTTTAAGTATTGTATTAGTGCTTCTATAATTTTCTTCTAAAAGAACTACTTTAGCATTCTTATAATCCTTTTCAAAATTAAGAATATTTCTATAGTCTGCATTTCTCCATGAATATATAGATTGGTTAGCATCTACTACTACAAAAATATTATGATACTTACTAGCAAGTAACTTACAAAGTTCATACTGAATACTATTAGTATCTTGATATTCATCAACAAGAATATATTTAAATCTTTCTTGATATTTTTCTAATATATCTTTACGTTTCTTAAATAATTCTACAGGTTTTAATAATAAATCATCAAAATCTACTGAATTATTCTCTTTTAATAACTTAATATATTTTTCATATACAAAAGATATTACTTTATCTTCATCTCTTAAGAATAATTTAGAGTATTCTAAAGGACTTAATCCATCATTCTTAGCACTACTTATTCTAGATATAATATGCTTAATATCATAGTTAGCTGGATCATAAGAGTTTTCTTTTAATATTCTTTTGATAAGTGCTTTAGTATCATCTGTATCAAGTATTGTTATATTAGATGTATATCCTATATCACTATAATTTTCTCTAAGTATTCTAAGACCAAATGAATGGAAAGTACCAATAAAAATAGAATCAGCTATAGTATCTATTTTAGCTTCTACTCTCTCTCTCATTTCTTTAGCTGCTTTATTAGTAAATGTTATCGCAAGTATATTATATGGACTTACTCCTTCATCTATTAATTTTATTATTCTTTCAGTTAATACTCTTGTTTTACCACTACCTGCTCCTGCAAGAACTAAACAAGGTCCTTCTTTATGATTAACTGCTTCCATTTGTTTATTATTTAACATCATATTTATTACCTCTTAATCATTATAACATTAACACAACTCTTAGAAAAGCAAACATTCAAAATTCTTTAAAACTTTATAAAAAATAATTTTAGTTCTAATTATTTTAATAATTACAATTAAAAACGCCTAACTCTCGTTAGGCCAAGCAAACTTATGTGACGCACTCAGGGGGGTACTACATTAGCTAAGGTTTCTAACTAATACACAAAGCTATCCGTTCACTAACTAAATTATGCACCATATATTTTTTATTCAATATAAGGTTATTATTTTTCTAAAATTAACAATTCTTCAGCTTCTTTTACTAGAAGATTATTAATATCAACAAATTCTTCTGCATTTGAAGCTAATATTCTTTTTACAGAATCTTTATTTCTTTTATCTTCTATGATAGTCTTACTAAAAAAATCATCCTTATTACCTGATAGTTCTTCTAAATCTAATTTTAAATATTGATTAATACTTTTCAAAGATACATATAATTCAATACAATCATTTTTAATTGAATTTTCAAAATTTGTATCTCCATCTTTTATAATAATGCATTTCTTTCCTACTTTCTCTAATTCTACCCTTAAAGAATCGGCATTAGTTTCTCCACCTGCAGGAAGTAATATATAATCTAATAACTTTCCCAAAATATTCAAACAGCTTTTATACCAAGGCAAGTCAAATTTTCCATCAACTAAAATGTATTTTTTATCATTAGTATTATCCAGTGCTTCAATTAATTTTGCTGAATTATCATATTTATTTGTATATAATGGAATTGTGGCAGAATTATTTGCAACTTCTAAAATTGTTTTTGAATGTGCGCTTATATGTGTTTGACCTATCCTTTTTTGTATTTCCTTTATCAAGTTACTACAATTGTTTATTGAAAATGAATTCTCTATTTCATCTACAACTAATATTACATTTTGATAATCATTACCAACTAATTAGATTTTTTGAAAGCCACTTCCTCTTGCTTCTATGAAAATTCCATTACTAGTTATTGAATATTTTAGTGCTCCGTCTATTTTTATATTTTCTTCGCCAACTATATTTGTTTTTTCTCCATTTATTACTAATAAGTCATTACTGATACTACCCTATAGATTTTTGAGATATTTCTTTTAATTGATTTAATAATTCTTTTGGAATATTAGATAATGTTTTAGCCAAAGCCAATTGAGTTATTATTGATTTTGGATCATAATTTGAAACAGGTATATAAATATACTTTAATGTCCACATATTTTCATGTTATCTGATTGTGTGTTTAATTTGTATGATGCACCACTATATACTTTTTTATAGAATTTATTGTTATATATAATGCCTGTTTCAACAGGCTCTGATGTATCTCTTACAAATGCTTTCTCAACTTTTTCTTGGTTAAAAATACATCTAATGCTTGCAGTATACTTGACTTTCCAGAATCATTTTCTCCAATTAAAATATTATGATTTTCAAATAGTACGGTTTCTTTTTCGGATATCTAAAAATTTTTAATATAAATACTCTTTATCATAAAAATTGCTCCTTTGCTATTTCTTTTTAAACAAAAAGATATCATTGTTAAATGATATCTAAGATATTTAGGTTCTAGATAATCTAGTGGGGAGCTAATTTTACAAAAGTCTAAAT
>CAVDFY010000009.1:0-8078 GCA_963607925.1 bacterium | reverse complement strand
AAAAAGTATGGTAAAGATATCTTAAAGATAATTAATGGTAAATAAAAAATTTGCGTTTTCTGCAAATTTTTTTATCTGAAGTTTTCCATTTCTTCGTATCTTTTATCTAGTTCTTCTTTTATTTTTTCATATTGTTCATTCGCTTTATCATATGTTGAATCATTCTTAACTTCATTTATATTGTTAATATCGTCTCTAGAATTATTAAAATCATTATCAAAATTTATCATATGAATAATTACTGTAATTATAATAGCAAGTGCAAATACACTAATCACTATAAACATTATTTTTCCAATAGCAAAAGATGATTTAACAGTTTTTAAACTAGTATCCATTATATCTTTAGTTTTCTCTTTTATTTCGTTATCTAGTTCTTTACTTTTAATATCTATATCTTTTTCTTTTTTAATGTTTTCTTTATATTCATTATAATCTTGATTTTTTGAATATGGTGCTTTACAGTTAGGACAAATTTTATCTTTGTCTAAATCTATACTAGTACCGCAATGTTCACATATAATTTTCATTTTAACTCCTATAATTTTTTAACAAGTTTTTTAAATTCGTCTCCTCTGTCTTCAAAACATTTATATTGATCCCAAGATGCAGCTGCAGGGCTAAGAAGAACAACATCTCCACTTACACTTTCTTTATTAGCAACATCTACTGCTTCAGCTAAGTTATTAACCATAGTACATTTAATACCCATTGAATCTATTTCTTTTTTACATCTTTCTTTGCATTCACCATAACATACAACAGCTTTAGTATTTACTAAATAATCTTTTAATTCTAAGAAACTTTGAGTTCTTTCAAGTCCACCTAAAATTAATACTGTTGGTTTTTTAAATGCAGATAAAGCTATTTGAGTTGAAGTAACATTAGTAGCCTTAGAATCATTATAGAAATCTTTTCCTTCAAAAGTTCTAACATATTCTATTCTATGTTCTACACCACTAAATTCACTTATAGCCTTACACATAATTTCATTAGAAATACCAAGTTCTTTAGCAATCATAATTGCACACATAATGTTTTCATAATTATGATTTCCTTGTAATTTAATATCTTTAGTATCAATAATTTCTTCACCATAGTAATAAATCTTACCATTTTCTAAATAAGCACCATCAATTTTTTCATTACTAGTAAAGTATTTTTTAGTACTTTTTATATCTTTAGTGATTCTGTATGCATCTTCATTTCCTTTATTAATTATAGCAATATTTTTAGAAGTATGGTTTTGGAATATTCTAAGTTTAGTTTCATTATAATATTCACGAGTACCAAACATATCTAAATGTGCTTCGTAAATATTAGTAAGAACTGCGATATCTGGATTAAAGTCATAGAAATCATGTAGTTGTGGAACACCAATTTCCATTACTAAATAATCATCTTCTTTTATGTTTTCGATAACTTCACAAAGAGGGAAACCAATATTACCAGCTAAGTGTGTTCTACCTGGATAAGCAGCACTAACTATTTCATAAGTTAATGATGTAGTAGTAGTCTTACCATTAGTACCAGTAATAGCCATTAATTTAACTCCTTTTGGAAGTAAATGATAAGCCATTTCTATTTCATTTATTACTTTAATACCATGTTCTTCTGCATATTTTAAATACTTATGATCAAAATGAACACCTGGATTTTTGATAAGATAATCAAATGATTCATCTAAAATATCATCTGGATGATCCCCTAAAATAACCTTAACACCTAAATCCTCTAATTCTTTAATATGATTTTCATCTTGGTTAGCATTCTTATCATTTAATACAATAGTGTTACCTCTTTTTGCTAAAACTCTAGCAGCTTGATAACCACTTCTAGCCATACCAAGAATAAAAATTTTCTTGTTTTCAAACATTATTACACGCCTCCAATTTAATTATACATCAATAACTTATCAATATATAAAATTATGTGTAAACTTTACAATGAAATAATAACCACAAATTTTATTTTTTGTAGTTATTTTTAATTGAAACAGCTTTATCTTTTAAAACCTTCATTTTTTCTTTTATATTAAATTTAAATCTAATATTTGGAAATGCTTTAAATACTCTTTTAGCGAGTACATTATCACTTAATATCTTTTTAACTTTTTCTGTTATTTCTTTAGTATTATCTAAATGTACATATTTAATAGACATATTTTTAATCTTAAATATAACTTTAAATGATATTACATTATCGATTATGAAAAGTATAAGTATTGTATAGAATAATACGTTCATCATAGTAGGAGACAACTTAGTAATTAATCCCACAACAAATGGGTTAACAAATTTTATTAGTAAAAATCCAAGTACACCAAACGCTAAACTATTTACTAAGCAAATTCTTCCGTTTAAATTGAATTTATTTTTTGTATAATCCCACCACCTCGCATGAAATAATTTTTCCATTACATAACTTGTAACATATTCACCAGCACTACATATAATAATTGATAATATAAATAGTAGTATTGGATTTGTTACGTTATGTAATAAAAGTATCATTGCGATAGCACAGTTTCCATATATTGGACAATATGGGCCAATAAGAAATCCTCTATTAACAAAACATTTTGTATCTGGATAAGTAGCGATTACTTCAATAATCCATCCAGTTACTGAATAAATAATAAATAATAAAAATAACACTTTTAAATCAAACATCTATTAATTCTCCTTTTCTTAATTCCTAAATATTTAGGATATTCGCTTGGATGTTTAAGAACATTTAATGAACATTTTTTATCCATCATAGTTACTACCCACGATTCTTTATACTTAGGTGGTCTGATATTAAGTGGAAACATATGTCTTAATATAATATCTTCTACCATTGGATTCATTAAATGTGGAAAATGCTTTCTAGCATTATATAAAGCTTGTCTAGCATGAACAAATCCATGTAACTCTCTAAATTTCTTTTTAGTATGATCATCTTGCCATGGCTTAAAATAAAAATCATGAAGTATAGCACCAACACATATATTTTTAACATTCAAATGATGCTTTTTAGCAAACTTATAAGATTCATATGCTACTTTCATTGAATGATCATAAACACTCTCATTTACATGATGCATAAACTTTTTTCTTTTTAAAAATTCTTTATTATTAATAATTTCATCTATATATTCTAAAAATTCTTTGTCATATTTCATAAAACTCACGTAAACATTATAACAAATTTAAATAATTATTAAAAGTAAATATGTTATAATATACATATAACTATAAAGGAGATGACATATGAAAAGTAAAGTTTATTTCACACGTGAAATTAGTAGTGAAAAATTATTAGAAATTTATAAAAAATTAGGAGTTGAACTTAAAGGAAAAGTTGCTGTAAAAGTTCATAGTGGTGAAAAAGGTAATCAAAATTATTTAAAGCCATTATTTTATAAAGATATAATTGACTATGTTAATGGAACAGTTGTAGAATGCAACACAGCATATGATGGCGCAAGAAATACAAGTGAGAAACATTTAAAACTTTTAGAAGAGCATGAATGGTCTAAGTATTATAATGTTGACTTATTAGATAAAGATGCTGAATTAGAATTACCAGTTAAAGAAGGAAAACATTTAAAAGTAAATTATGTTGGTAAGAATATTGAAAATTATGATTCAATGCTAGTGTTATCACACTTTAAAGGTCATCCAATGGGTGGATTTGGCGGTGCTCTTAAAAATATATCAATAGGACTTGCATCAAGCCATGGAAAAGCTAATATTCATGGAGCAGGTAAACCAGAAGAAATATGTACTGCAGATCACGATTCATTCTTAGAATCAATGGCAGAAGCAGACAAAACAATAATGGATTATGAAAAGAATATTGCATTTATAAATGTAATGGCAAATATGTCAGTAGATTGTGATTGCTGTACAGTTGCAGAAGATCCATGTATGAAAGATATTGGAATTTTAGCATCAACTGATCCAGTTGCATTAGACCAAGCTTGCATAGATTTAGTTTATAATTCTACTGACCCAGGTAAAGATCACTTGATAGAAAGAATTGAATCAAGAAACGGAATTCATACCATAGAAGAAGCAGAAAAACTAAAAGTTGGTACAAGAAATTACGATTTAATCGAATTTTAACTTTATTTTTTAACAAAATTGTGGTATTATTTACGGATACAAAAGGGGATGAAGTAAATGAATGGAAAAATAACATATATTTTCGGACATAAAAATCCAGATACAGACTCAGTATGTGCATCAATTGCATTATCATACTTAAAAAATAAAATGGGTATGAATACAGTCGCATCAACATTAGGCAATTTAAATCCTGAAACAAAATATGCTTTAAATTATTTTGGTGTAAAAGAACCATATCATTTAAATGATGTAAAATTACAAATTAAAGATGTAGCATATCATAAAGGATGCTTTATTGATAAAAACGTTCCTATAAAAGATGCATTTGATTTTATGAACAAATATTCTCTTACAGGTATCCCAGTAGTTGAAAATAAAAATAAATATTTTGGATATGTTTCATTAAAAGAAGTAGCTCGTGAAATCATAACAGGAGATTTTCATAAAATAAATACTTCATATGGAAACTTAATAAGTGTATTAAAAGGAAAAGAAATACTTAAATTTGATAAAGAAATATCTGGTAATGTTTTAGCAGCAACTTATGCTAAAGCAACATTCTTAGAAAGAGTAACACTTGATAATAGTTATATTTTAATAATAGGAGATAGAGCTGCTATATTAGACTATGCTATTGAAAGCAAAGTAAAACTTATAATAGTTATAGCTGGAATAGAATTATCTCCAGAATTAGTAGCAAAAGCCAAAAAGAATAAAGTAAATATTATAAGCACACCATTATCTTCATATGAAGTTGGAAAACTTATATCTTTCTCTAATTATATTAAAGATATAATGAGAAAAGAAGAATCAGTAACTTTTAATGAATTAGATTATTTATCAGATTTTCTAGAAGAAAGTAAAAAATTAAAACACACAAACTATCCAATATTAAATAGTAAAAATGAATGTAAGGGATTATTAACATTAACTGACTGTAATGATGTAGATAAGAAACAAGTAATTTTAGTAGACCATAACAATTCATCGCAAAGTGTAGATGGACTAGAAGAAGCAGAAATATTAGAAGTAATAGATCACCATAATATAGGCGATATTAATACTAAGAAACCAATTAACTTTAGAAATGCAGGAGTAGGTAGTGTTAATACAATCATTTATGATTTATATAAAGAAAATAATGTAAAAATACCAAAAGAAATTGCAGGACTTATGGCTTCAGCAATTATCTCTGATACATTACTTTTAACATCACCAACTACTACTATAAGAGATACAGATGCATTAATAAATTTATCTAAGATAGCAAAAATCAAATATAAAAAATATGGTGTTGAATTATTAAAACAAGGAATGACTATTAAAGGTTTAACTAACGAAGACATTTTACATAAAGATTTCAAAACATATAAAATAAATGATTCTATGATAGGAATAGGTCAAATTTTAACAGCAGATTTTGAATCTATGAGTAAAAAAGTAAATAGTTTAGTTAACTATTTAAATGAAGTATCTAAAAACGAAGGTATAAGAGTTGTTACATTATTCGTAACAGATATATTCGAAAATACATCTTATTGCTTATACAACAAAGATTCAGAAGAAATAATTAAAAACGCATTTGACTTAAAAGAAGTATATGAAGGAGTACCACTAAAAGACGTTGTTTCAAGAAAGATACAAATAGCTCCTTACTTAATGGATGCAATAGAAAAAGAGTAGGAATACTCTTTTTATTTATATAAAACATTTAAATCAACTAAAGCATCTATACCATCAACTTTTCCTCTACTAGAAAATTGCCACATACTATAAGGTTTAGAATAACTAGATTTTTCGGAAGTATAATGTGCAAGCCATGTATCTTTGGTTCCAACATCCCAAATATTTTCTAAGTAGTATTTACTACTATAAAGTGTTCCTTGATATCCATGCTTAGTAACTTCATTTATAAATGTATCAGCTATTAAATTAATATCTGTAAGACTAATATTATAAGAATTAAATTTACTCCAGTTCTCCCAATCAAATGCTATTGGTAATTCTAAAGTTTCACCATCTAGAACATCAACAATATATTTTGCTTGTTCTCTTGCTTCTTCGACTGTTTTAGCATAACTATAGAAATAAACACCAACTGGAATACCAGCCTTTTTAGCATTTACTATGTTCTTTTTATATTGATTATCCATTACAATTTTATTTTTACTGTTATGACCAAAACCAATTCTAATCATTGCAAATTCTACGCCAGCATTTTTTGCTTTTTCCCAGTCAATTGTATCTTGCCATGTAGAAACATCTACTCCAATCATAGTATTTTCATTTTTATATTTCTTGATAGCATCTTTAATACTAACAGAATTCTTTTTAGTAGAAGCATTACTTGTATTATTCGTGTTCTTTGGTTTTTCTTTAACTACTAATTTAAAACTTTTACTAGTAGTATTATTTGATGAGTCAGTTGCTACATACTTTAAATTATAAGTACCAACTTTATTAACATCATATTCACCTTCAATATGGCAATCAGGTCTTTTATCATAGTTATCAGCACACAATGCTTTATTAACAAGATTAACATTAGTTCCTTTAGTGGTAGAGTAAGAACTACTTATTAACACCAAAGGTTTAGTTGTATCAACAACATTATATTCAACAACTTGATATTTCTCACGATTATTATGAGTTTTATAATTAACAACAATTTTATTTTTTCCAAGATTATAAGTATCTAATAACAAATTATCACTAGTAATTGTACCGTCTTGTATACTAACAATATCATATAGTCTAACTTTAGAAGCATATTCAAAAGAAAGGTTATCACTTAAAATAATTTTAGTATTAGAATTATCTATATACTCATTATTATCTTTTGAACAACCCACTAATATAAGTAAAAATAAACAAATTATTAATATTTTCTTTTTCATATTCACCATATAAGTAGTTTAGCACAATCAAAATTTTATTTAAAGTACTATAATTATTTTATACTAAAGTATATTCATTTATTAATAATTTATTCACAATATTAAAAAGTCATAGTTTATTCTATGACTCTTTATGTACCTTATAATTTTCTTTATCAAAATCAACTAATAATTCATGTATCATTTCTTCTTGATTTCCTAAATATACTTCTTCAATTCTATCAACTCTACATTTTTCACACTCTATTATACTATTCATTTTAAGTAAAGATTCATCTATATCATCGTTTACAATAACATAGTTATATTTAGAAACCTCGTTTATTTCTTTATAAGCAGTCTTAAATCTTTCAACTATTTGTTCTTTAGTTTCAGTCTTTCTACCAATTAATCTTTTCTTTAATATTTCCATTGAAGGTGGCATTATAAATATAAATACAGCATCTGGTCTTTTTTCATTTACCTTGCGTGCGCCCTCAATATCAATTTCAAGTATAATATTTTTTCCTTTACTAAGTAATTCATCAATGTGTTCAATAGGAGTTCCATAATATTTATTAGAATGAACTATCGCATATTCTAAATACTTATTATCTTTTATTTTTTGTTCAAATTCTTCTGTACTAATGAAATTATAATCAACTCCATCTTTTTCTTCAGTTCTAGGATTTCTAGTAGTGTCGCTTATAGACATAATAGTATCATTTCTTGATTCGATTAATTTTTGATCTAATGTACTTTTTCCACAACCTGAAGGTCCGGATACAACTATTAAAATACCTTGTTCATTTTCTTTAATCATATATACCTCTTAAACTAATGTTAACATTTTAAAATATTTTAATCAACAATGTATAAACAAAAAAATATTGTTAATAATAATAGTGGTGAATAAATATGAATGAAAACATGGAATTATTAAATTTTGTATATGAAAATGCAGAAATGGGTGTACATTCACTTAATAATTTAAGTGATATACTTAGAAACAAAGACAATAAAATAAAAAGTTTAATAGAAGATGAATTAAAAGAATACAATAATTTTTTAAAAGAATCAGAAAAAT
>CAVDFY010000008.1:0-11331 GCA_963607925.1 bacterium | reverse complement strand
GAACAATAACTGTAAATAGTTATTATGGAAGTGGAAGTGTATTTACTATAAATATACCTCAAAAAATAAAGAATGAACTTGAAATAGTAGAACAAACAAACACAACTAAATTTAATAATAAAAAAGTATTACTAGTAGATGATGATAGATTAAATAATAGAATTTTAAAAAGATTATTAAAGATTTATAACATAGAATTGGATACTTGTGAAAGAGGAATAGAATGTATTGATAAAATTAATAATGGTGAACAATATGATCTAATACTTATGGATATAATGATGCCAGATATAAATGGAGTAGATACATTAAAAAAATTAAAATCTAATAAGAATTTTAATACTAAAGTGATAGCTCTTACCGCAGATGCTTTATCAACTTCAAGAAATAAATATTTAAAAGCAGGTTTTACAGATTATTTAGCAAAACCATTTAAGAAAGAAGAATTAGAGGAAAAATTAAAAGATTTACTAGGAGAATAATATGAAAGTAACTATTATTATTCCATCATATAATCCAACTAAAAAGTTAATAAAACTTGTGAGTGCTCTTCAAAAAGATTTTAATGATATTTTAATAGTTGATGATGGAAGTACAAATGAAACAAAAAAGATATATGAAGAACTTTCAAATGTAAAAATCATTTATCATGATGTTAACAAAGGAAAAGGCGAAGCCTTAAAAACAGCAATAAAAAGTTTGAAAGATACTGATGCATTCATAACAGTAGATGCAGATCTTCAACATAGTCCAAAAGACGTTTTAAAAGTTAAAGAAGAATTATTAAATAGTGATATTGTTTTAGGTACAAGAAACTTTAATAAAAAGAATGTACCATTTACTAGTAAGTTTGGAAACAAATTTTCATCACTTGTTTTTAAAATTAAAACCGGTATTACCCTAAAAGATACACAAACAGGTTTAAGAGGAATAAATATAAAATATAAAGACCTTTGTTTAAATACAAATGGAAGTAGATATGAGTATGAAATGAATTTTCTCTATAACCTAGCAAAAAATAAAATAAATTTTAAATGTATAGATATAGCTACTATATATGAAGATAATAATTCTGGTTCACACTTTCATGCTGTAAGAGATTCAATACTAATTCATAAATGGATTATACCTTTATTAATCCTATTAGTAGTGTTAATTATAATAATTATATGAGGTATACTATGAAGAAAAATATAATTGTTTATTTTGTAATACTATTTTTGATACTTCTACTAAGTATAGGAAGCATTAAAAGCAATAGGATAATAAAAGACTATATGAATAAAGATATAGAATCTAATAGTGAAATATGTAAAAATAATAATATAGATGATCTAACAGAAGAAGATAAATATTACTGTGAAGCATTAGATAAAAATATAAAACAAGGAAGTTTCTTTTACTATTATAGATTTTTTCTAGGAACAGGTATAAACAAAATAATAATATTTTATCTGTTACCACTAGTAATTTTATATCCAATATTGTATTCACTCAACTTAGAATATAACGATGAATACATCAAAAAGTATTTAGAAAATCATAAGTATAAAAGTTATGTTAAAAGAATATTATTAAAGTCATATAAATATATATTTTTAGTACTTATAATTCTAATTATTTATGGACTTATATCATTAAAACTATCTAATTTTTACTATAACCCTCTGATGGATATAGGGTTGGGCCAACTGGGAAGTAACATGTTATCTTTTTATACAAATTACAAAACATATATTTATTATTTCTTAATTATTATTTTTAACACTGCAGCAATAATAAACATAGGCTTAGTTTTACTAAAAAATATAAAAAGCTATAAAAAATGTATATTAATAAGTTGTATCATAAACTATCTACTTAATTATTTTATTACTATATTTGTAGGTATGACACTTTTAAAACAATTTAATGTTGTATTTGAAAATTGTACTATGCAAGACATATATACATGGCAAATAATACAAGATGGTAACATACTTCTAATCATAAATATAATTTTATTCACTATTACTTTTATATATTTTATCTATAGTTACAAAAGTAGAGAAAGTTTTATACTTAGATGTCAAATGTTAGACTAAGAAGTAGAAAGGAATATTAAAACTATTGCATTTGCTTATAAGAAGTACTCGCTACTTCTTTTTAAATGTTTGACAAAAAAATGAATGAGTAGTATAATTGACCCATAAATCTTTGATGTGGAGAAGTAATATGTAAATGTTTTAAAGAGAGTTAGTGGAGGGTGTGAACTAATAAAACCATATATATGAATAACACCACTGAGTGGAACATTGAAGTAATAGTAAGTGTTCTCGGTTAATCCGTTATAAAAATAAAGTTAATAAGAGGGATGGTACCGTCTATTTTTTAGACTCCTTGTACCATCTCTCTTTTTTTAGAAAGGAAAGTGAAAATATATGGACGTAAAAGATTTATTTAAAGACATTCTAAAGTTCGAAAATAAAGACGTTACTTTAGAAGGATGGGTTCGTAATAATAGAAATCAATCAAACTTTGGATTTATTGATTTTAATGATGGAACTTATTTTCAAAATTTACAATTAGTATATGAAAAAGAATTAAAAGACTTTGATAGTATTAGTAAAATTAGAGTAGGAAGTGCTATAAGAGCAAATGGTACTATTGTTAAATCTGAAGGTAGTGGTCAAAGCCATGAAATGAAAGTTAAAAGTGTAGAAGTACTTGGAGACTCACCTGAAGATTATCCAATTCAACCAAAAAGACATACAAGAGAATTCTTAAGAGAAGTAGCTTACTTAAGACCAAGAACTAATTTATTTAATGCAGTATTTAGAGTAAGAAGTGTAGCTGCTCAAGCAATACATGAATACTTCCAAAGTCATAACTATGTATATTTTCATAGTCCAATCATAACAGGAGCAGATTGTGAAGGTTCAGGACAAATGTTCAAAATAACTACTCTTGATATGAATAATCTTCCTTTAGGGGAAGATAAAAAAGTTGATTTTAAAAAAGATTTGTTTGGTAAACAAACATATATAACAGGTTCTGGTCAACTTCATGGAGAAACTTTCGCTTTAGCGTACAAAAAGATATATACATTTGGTCCAACTATGAGAACAGAAAACTCAAATACTAAAACACATGCTAATGAATTCTGGATGATTGAACCAGAAGTAGCATTCTGTGACTTAAATGGAATAATGGATATCGAAGAAGAAATGTTAAAATTTGTAGTTAAATATGTTATGGACAAATGTCCTTTAGAAATAGACTTCTTTGATAAATTCGTAGAGAAAGGATTAAAAGAAAAATTAACTAAAGTATTAAGCAGTAAATTTGTACGTATTACTCATAAAGAAGCAATTACTTTATTAAAAGAAGCTAAAGTTGACTTTGAATTTAAACCAGAATATGGCGAAGACATCGCTAAAGAACATGAAAAATATATTACAGAACACTTTAATGGACCAGTATTTATTACTAATTGGCCAAAAGACATTAAAGCATTCTATATGAAATTAAACGATGATAATGAAACAGTAGCAGCAGTAGACTTAGAAGTACCAGGTTCTGGAGAACTAATGGGTGGAAGTCAAAGAGAAGATGATTACGACAAATTAATTAATAGAATGAAAGAAATGAATATACCAAGAGAAAACTTAGAATGGTATACAAATTTAAGAAGATTTGGAGGTTGTTATCACTCAGGATTTGGTCTTGGATTTGAAAGACTTATTATGTACTTAACAGGTATTGAAAACATAAGAGATGTAATTCCATATCCAAGAACACCTAATAACTGCGACTACTAGAAGGAGGAAAAAAATGAAAATAAATAAATATCGCACAATTATGATTAGCGACATAACAAACGATATGGTAGGCAAAACTATAGTAGTTAGTGGATGGGTTCAAAACATAAGAGATCACGGAGGAGTATTATTTTTAGACCTAAGAGATACAAGTGGAGTATTACAAACTGTATCAAACGATGACTCAATGTTTAAAGGACTAGCTAAAGAATCAGTTATAAGATTAGAAGGAACACTTAGAAAAAGAAGTGAAGACACAATAAATGAAAAATTAAAAAGTGGAGAAGTAGAACTATTAGTAAGTAAGCTAGATATGTTAGGTGAGTCACTACATGAACTACCATTTGAAATAAGAGAAAGTAAAAGTGTAAGTGAAGACATAAGACTTAAATATAGATACTTAGATATGAGAAATGAAAAAGTAAAAGATAATATTTTACTTAGAAGTGAAATACTTCATTATTTAAGAAATAAAATGTATGATTTAAGTTTTACTGAAGTACAAACACCAATTTTAACGGCATCTAGTCCAGAGGGAGCAAGAGACTTTGTAGTACCAAGCAGAAACTTCAAAGGTAAATTCTATGCTCTTCCTCAAGCCCCACAAATATATAAAGAACTATTAATGGTTGGTGGATTAGATAAATATTTTCAAGTAGCTCCATGCTTTAGAGATGAAGATGCAAGAAGTGACAGAACACTTGAATTTTACCAACTAGATTTAGAAATGAGTTATGTAGAGGAAGAAGAAATATTAGAGTTAGGTAGTGATATATTTTATGATGTATTCTCTAAGTACTCTAACAAAAAAGTTTCACCAAAACCATTTAGAAGAATTAGTTACATAGATTCAATGGAAATGTATGGAACAGATAAACCAGACTTAAGAAACCCACTTATTATTAAAGATATAAGTGATATATTAAAAGATACTACATTTGGACCATTTAAAAATTCAACGATAAAAGCAATAGTAGTAGATGGTATTGGAGATAAATCAAACTCATGGTTTAATGAAGTAGTTGATTATGCTAGTAGTATAGGCATGCCAGGAATAGGTTACTTAACACTAACAAAAGAAGGTACATTCAAAGGACCAATTGATAAATTCTTAACAGATACTGAAAGAGAAGACTTAATAAAATACTTAGATATGAAAGAAAACAGTGTAGTATTCTTTATAGCTAACAAAGTATTAAAAGTAGCTCAAAAATTCGCAGGACTTATAAGAATAGAACTAGGAAGAAAGTTAGATTTAATAGATAAAGATAGAATAGAATTATGTATTATTAATGACTTCCCAATGTTTGAATATGACGATAAAACTAGAAAATATGAGTTCTGTCATAACCCATTTAGTCTTCCTCATGAAACAGATATAGAGTATAATAAAGATAATGTTGATAAAGTTTTAGCTTATCAATATGACTTCGTTTGTAATGGTAACGAAATGGCTAGTGGAGCAATTAGAAATAGTAATTTAGATTCATTAGTAAAAGGATTTGAAGTAGTAGGATACACTAAAGAAGAAGTAGAAAAACGTTTTAGTAGTTTGTTCACTGCATTTAAATATGGTTGTCCACCTCATGGAGGAATGGCACTTGGAATAGATAGAATATTAATGATTATTAAAGATGAAACTAACCTAAGAGAAGTACAAGCATTTCCAGCAAGTACAAGTGGTCAAGACTTAATGATGGGAAGTCCAAGTACTTTAGAACCAAAACAATTAGAAGAATTAGGTATTAAAATAAAGGAGGAATAGTAATGAGTAATTTCACAAAAGAAATGATAGATGACTACGCAGATAAATTACTTATTGGTTTAACTGAAGAAGAAAGAACTAATATACAAGAAGAATTTGATGAAATAGAAAAAAACATGGATTTAATTAATAAAATACCAAATATTAAAGATACAAAACCTCTTAGTTATCCATTTGAAATGGTTTTAGATGATTTAAGAAGCGATGATGAAGTAGGAGAAGAAATTCCAATCGAAGAACTTCTTAAAAACTGTGATCAATATGAAGGTAGAGAAGTAGAAGTACCAAAGGTGGTGGGATAATGATAACTAAAAGTATAAAAGAATTACATGAAGATTTATTAAATAAAAAAGTTACTTCAAAAGAACTAATAGATGAATCTTTAGAAAAATGTCATAGTATACAAGATAAAACTAATGCATTTGTAACTATTATAGATAATGCGAAAGAGACTGAAGTAACAGATGAACTAGTAAGTGGTATTCCATATGGTATTAAAGATAACTTTTCTACTAAAGATATCTTATCAACAGGAAGTTCTAACACTTTAAAAGATTATGTTCCATTCTTCGATGCAACTGCTGTAGCTAACCTAAAGAAAAAAGGAGCAGTAGGCGTAACAAAAACAGTTATGGATGAACTTGGTATGGGTGGTACTGGTACAACAGGACACACAGGAATTGTTCACAATCCTTGGGATTTAGATAGAATGACAGCAGGTTCATCAGCAGGTAGTGCAGCATCAGTTGCATGTGGATGTTATCCATTTGCTCTAGGTAGTGATACAGGAGACTCAATTCGTAAACCAGCTGCATACTGTGGAATAGTTGGATATAAACCAACATATGGTATGATTTCAAGATATGGACTTTTCCCATTTGCTTGTTCATTAGATACAGTTGGAGTGCTATCAAGAAGCGTAGAAGATGCAGCAATCGCAGTAGATGCCATGAAAGGAATAGATCCTAAAGATATGACATCTTGGGATTCAAGTAATATTGAACTTTATAAAAATTTAAATAAAGACGTTAAAGGAAAAAAACTATTTTATATTAAAGAAATCGTAGATTTAGCTAATTATGAAAATCCAAGTGAAGAATTAAAAGGTCACATGGAAAACTTTAATAAAACAGTTGAACTTTGTAAGTCACTAGGAATTGAAGTAGACGAAGTATCAATAGATAAAGCATTATTAAATGCAATACCAAGTGTATACGTAGTTATCTCTTGCGCAGAAGCGACAAGTAATATGTCAAACTTAACAGGTATTATATTTGGGCCAAGAGGTGAAGGAGATAACCCAATGGCTATGATGAAAGATCATAGAACAAAAGGTTTCTCACCATTAATTAAAAGAAGATTTGTAATTGGTTCATACGTACTACAAAAAGAAAACCAAGAAAAATACTTTATAAATGCTAAAAGAGTAAGAAGATTAATAGTAGATAAAATGAATGAATTATTTGAAAAATATGATGGTTTAATTCTTCCAGTTGGAAGTGGACCTGCTAAATTCATTGAAGGAAGTAAAAATGCTCTTTCAAGTTCAAATAATGTTTTAGAAGATCACTTACAAATAGGTAACTTCGGTGGTTTCCCATCAATTACTATACAAAATGGATTTGTAAGTAACTTACCAGTAGGTGTAAATATAACTGGAAAAGTAAAAGATGATATAAATGTTTTAAATATTGCATATGCTCTTGAAAGTAATATGGAATATAAAAATCAAACAGCAAAGGAGGTACTATAATGGCATATAAAGCAGTAATAGGTTTAGAATTTCACTGCGAAATGAAATCTAATACAAAAGTATTCTCAAATGCAAGAAATAGTTTTTCAAAAGTAGCTAATGAAAATGTTGCTCCTGTAGATATGGCTTTCCCAGGAACACTACCAGTAGTAAACAAAACATGTGTAAAAAAAGCGTTAATGATGTCAATGATACTTAATTGTAAACAACCAGAATACATGGAATTTGATAGAAAAAATTACTACTATCCAGATCTACCTAAAGGCTACCAATTAACACAATTCTTTAATCCAGTAGGTGTAGATGGAAAAATAGAAATAGATGTAAATGGTACTAAAAAAGAAGTACTAATTCATGATATACACTTAGAAGAAGATGCAGCATCACTTGATCACTATTACAATACTTCAACAATTGACTATAATAGAGCAGGTGTACCTCTTCTAGAATTAGTAACAGAGCCATGCCTTCATTCAGCAGATGAAGCTCTAGCTTTCCTAGAACATGTAAAAAGCATTTATGAATATACTGATATTTCAGAATGCGATACTAAAAAAGGACAAATAAGAGCAGATGTAAACGTATCAATAATGGATGAAGATGCAACTGAATTTGGTACTAAAGTAGAAGTCAAAAACGTAAATAGTTTTGATGCTATTAGAAAAACTATCGACTATGAAATTAAAAGACAATCAGAACTTAAAGATGCTGGACGCTATGATGAAGTAGTACAAGAAACAAGAAGATGGGATGACGAATCAGGAACTACTATTCATATGAGAAGTAAAGCTGATGCAATAGATTACAAATACTTCACAGAACCAAATATTCCAAAATTTAGAATTACTAAAGAATTACTAGATGAAGTAAGAAGTAAAATACCAGTACTAGCTCATGAAAGAAAAGAAAAATATATAAATGAATATGGACTTTCTGAATATGATGCTGGAGTACTTACTAAAAATAAAAAAATATCTGATTACTTTGAAGAATGTGTATCACTAAAATGTGATCCAAAAAGTGCATGTAACTGGATTACAACTAGAGTACTAGGAGAACTAAACAAGAGTGAAGAAAATAATATAGATGATTTATATATAAGACCAAACATGATAGTAGAACTAGTAACACTTGTTAATGATAAAAAAATATCATCAGATCAAGCTAAAAAAGTATTTACTAAAATGTTAGAAGAAAACTTAACTCCAAAAGAAATAGTTAAAAAATATGATATGGAAGTTATAGAAGATGCAGGACTTATTGAATCATTAGTAAATGAAGTAATAAGTGAAAACACAAAAGCTATAGAAGACTATCATAATGGAAGAACTAATATGTTAGATTATCTAGTTGGACAAGTAATGAAAAAATCAAAAGGAAAAGCAAATCCAGTAGAAGCAAAAGCTAAAATGTTAGAAAAGATAAACTAAAAGTACTTTTTTTGTAAATAAAATTATAAAATATAATAAATTATTTTAAACCATGATATAATTATTTTGGAGAATGATATATGAAAAAGTTTTTAAGAAGTATTATTTGTTTTATAGTTGTTGGTTCTATTTTAGGATCACTAACGTATTTTCTTTCGTTAAATGAAAAATTATATAAGATAATTAATAAATCTAGGGTTAATATTGGAAACATTTATGTAGAAAAATTTAAAGTTAAAATAATAGATGAAACTAGTAAAAGTAGACCATATGCAGTATCAATTAATAACAATCATGCCGCTTGGCCACATGCTGGTTTACAAGATGCTTATTTAGGTTATGAGTTAATAGCGGAGGGTGGAATAACTAGATTAATAGCATTATTTAAAGATCAAAATACTGCTAAAATAGGTTCAGTTAGAAGTGCAAGACATTATTTCTTAGATTATGTTATGGAAAATGATGCGATATTTGTACACTATGGACAGTCACCTCAAGCAAAAGAAGATTTAGCATCACTTAGTATTAATAATGTTAATGGAATGTATGATGCAAAAGGATTCTTTAGAGATAAAACATTAAATAGAGCATGGGAACATACAGCATTTACTTCAATTGAAAGAATAAACACAGTTGTAAAATCTAAAAAATATAGAACAACTACTGAAGAACAATTATTAAAATATAGTCCAATAAAAGTTGATCATTCAAGTGATGATACTTTAAAAGCTGCAAACAAAGTAACAATAAAATATTCTGATTATCAAACAACTTCATATGAATATGATAAAGAAAATATGAATTATAAAATGTTTATGTCAGGAAAATCACATGATGATTTAATCACTAAAAAGCAATATACAGTTAAAAACATAATAACATATCAAGTAAAGAATACTTCATTAGGAGATAAAAAAGGAAGACAAGATTTAGAAAATATTGGTAGTGGAGAAGGATATTATATATCTAATGGAGAAGCTATTAAAATTAAATGGAGTAAATCTTCAAGAAGTTCAAAAACAAAATACACTTTAATGAGTGGAGAAGAATTAGTAGTTAATGATGGTAACACATGGATACATATTCAACCAAAAGGACAAACATTAAAAATAGAATAAAAAACTTTCTATAGAATATAATTTAATAAAAATTGTTGAAATATTATTTTATTAATGTTAGAATAATATTGATAAGAATAAGGAGGAAACCCATGGATAGTATATTAAGTTTTTTAGCTGACAATTATAAATATTTTATGATAGCAGCAGTAATTTTATTATTTGCGCTAATCGGTTTCATAGTAGATGGTAAAAAGAAAAAGAAAAATGAGGAGGTAGTTCCAGTACCTAATGCTGATGCTCAAGCTCAAGCTGCACAAGGAATGGCACCAACACAACCAGTTCAAGCACAACCAGCTACACCAGCTCCAGCAGTAGAACAAACAGTTGCTGAACCTGGATTAGTTATTGAAGAACCTTCACTAAATAATGTTGAACCTGCAAGTCAAGAATTAAATCTTGATGCATCTGTTCAAGAAGAACAAGGAAGTATATTCGGAACTCCTGAAATGCAAGCTCCTGCTGCAATAGAAACAACTGCACCTGATCCTGCAACAGTAGAAGGACCAACATTAGTTATAGAAGATAAGGAAGAAACTCCTGCTCCTGAAATGGCTGCACCTACACCAGAACCTGTTGCACCAACTCCAGTTGAAACAGTAGTTCCTGAGCCTACACCAGCAGCACCAGTTGCTGAGCCTGTTGCTGAACCAGTTGTAGAGCCAACAGCTCCAGCTGCTCCAACAATGACTGCTCCAGAAATGCCAGCAGCTCCAGCAGCAGCACCAACTACACCTGAGACACCAATTCAACAATAAAAAACATAAACTGAAAATCTTTATTTTCAGTTTTATTTTGCATAAAAAAATGTTATCATTAATATAGGTGAGAATATGAAAAGTGATAAGATTATAAAAATAACAGTAATTTTTGCAATAACATTACTATTACTTTCCCTTTTAGGACTAACGTATGCATATTTTAGTTTAGAAATAGAAGGTACTCCTAAAGATATAGTAATGACTACAGGAGATTTAAGACTAGAATATAAAGATGAAACAGAATTAAAACTAGATGATGCACTTCCAGGAGATTCAGTTTCAAAAGTAATTACAGTAAAGAATATTGGAACAGAAAATGTGACATATTCATTGTACTGGGGAGACTTAATAAATACAATAGAAAACTTTGAACTTCATGTAACACTTAAATGCAAGAGTTATACTAATTATGGAGAAGATACTCAAGCAGAAAGTGGCACATGCAATAATATCTATAGAGCAGTACCAATGAGTGATACAAAAACTACTGGTACAATAAAAGGAAATATATCAATAGATCCAGAAGTAACACATGAGTATACTGTAACAATAACGTTCGATGACAAAAATTATAATCAAAACTATAACAAAAACAAAACCTTCACAGGAAAGATAGGAATACAAGAATTTGTAGTTCCCCCAGTAACTAATTGTACATTTGATGGAGAACTTACCCAAGGAGCAGAATATGTTAATGGTCAATA
>CAVDFY010000007.1:0-3860 GCA_963607925.1 bacterium | reverse complement strand
TTTTTCTATACATGGATGGTTTTATTTTTTACTTGGTGGGTAAATGATTTTGATAATAGTTTGTTATTTTCTAAAAACCAGTTATTTACTGTTTATTCATTACTTTTAGTTTTTATTGCAATAATTATATTTGTAGTTCATCCTAAAAAATTTAAAAGATATTATTTTGTTGGTGGTGTAGGTAGTACATTATTTATGATAACGTTTTATTTATCTACCTATATTAACTTTTTTAAATATACTTTATATATTTTTCCATTGTTTATTGGACTTACATTTGTTGGACTATTACAAATTTTTATATATATAATGAATAATACTGAAAAATTTTATTCTTTGGTATTCAGTAATTTTTTGTTAATACTAATTGTTATACTTCAAGATATAAAGCTAATAAATTTTAGTAATAATTTTTTAGTTCTAGTTGTTTCATTAATCGTTTCAACAATACCAATTATTAAGACTAATGATAATGATTATGTATTGGAAGAAAAAGAATATTCAAGGACTGCTCCTAAAATATCTAAAGTATTATATATATCACTAATACTTAATTGCATATTTTTAGTATTTGAAAGAGGGGTAGGTAGAGGACTTTTATTGCTTGCTAATGATATATATCCATTTAATTTAGAAATTTATTATTATTTAGGTGCATTAGTAGGTTGTATTATAATGTTTCTTTTATTTAATTATGTAAAAAGATGTAATAGTTTAGCATGGAATACTACTTTTAGTTTATTTATTTTATCAGCATTTTTATATATGTGGCCAAGTTCTGAATTTATTAAAAATATATTTGCTTTTGTACTTGGTATAGGAGTTATGATGGGAATTAATTCCATGTATTATATGCTTGGTGTTATAAGTAAAAAATATTGGAATTTTTCTTATATTCGTTATAATATTTTAATTATTGGTTTAATTGGTTGTGGTATAGGTACGCTTTTGGGTAATTACATATATAGTAGTGGTAATGAAAAAACAATTTTGATTATTTTAACTATTTCCGTTTTTATAATTATATTTTTGCTAATTATTTCACCTTTATTAATTACTACTTTCTTTAATGATAAGTGGACTGAAGATGCAACAAAAGCATTAATTGATAATTTAAACAAAAGAAAATATGATAAATATAATTTAACTTTAAAAGAAATGGAAGTATGTAATTATATTGTTGATAATTATACTGTTAGACAAATTGCTGTTTCTATGAAAATCAGTGAAAATACAGTTAAATTTCATAAAAAACAAATATTTAAAAAAGTTGGTGTAAGTTCTAAAAACGAACTATCAAACATTCTTGATAATAAATAGGGTAGTACCTACCCGAAAAGGTGGGTTGAAATTTGTTTAATAAAATTGTAAAATTAGGTATAAAACTAAAATATGGTATGCGGTGTTTTGGTTTTATATCTATTTTTTAGGAGGTGAAAGAAGTGAAAAAAAAATCTTTTGTTACACTTGCTTTAATTGTTGCAGTTTTAATTTTAGGTGTTGGTTATGCAATCTCTAATGTTGATTTAACTGTTAATGGTGATGTTAAAGTTAATCCAGATGATAATAACTTTAAAGTAGTATTTACTGCAGCTTCTATTGAAGGAACAGGTAATACTGCTACTGTAGGAACTGGTACTGAAGCTACATTACATGTTGAAACATTAAAATCTGTTGGTGATACTGCTACAGCAACATATACTATAACAAATCAAAGCCAAGCTGGTATTAACGCAAGTTTATCAAACCCAACTGTAACATATACACAAGATGATGCAAATGGATATTATGAAGTTACTGCTGCTTTAGCAGATACAACTGCTATTGCACCTAATGGAACTAAGACTTTAACTGTAACAGTAAAATTAGTTAAAGCACCAGTAGATGAAATTACAGGTAACTTTAAAGTAAGCTTTACTGCTACACCACAAGCTGCATAAATTATAGATATAAAGTAGGTAAAGAAAGGGACATTATGAATATAGATAAATTTAAAATTTATGTTTTAGAATTTATATTATTAATATTTTTATTCTTTACTCTCTTTGTGTCAAACATATATAAAACTATATATTTGTCACTGTTCTTACTAGTATATATGTTTATTATTAAGAAAGTAATAAAGAAAAGAAATATATTATCTTATATGAAAGATGAAGTAACTATACTTATGTTAATCTTTGCAATTATATATTTAATAGTATTTTATCTTTTAGGAGCACACTTTGGATTTTATAAATCCTCAGTTCACTTTTCTTTTTCAGCAATAATATATTTTATCTTACCACTTACGATAATAATATATTCAACCGAAGTTATGAGAGAAATATTTCTAAGTCAAAAAGACAAACTTTCTAGAATAATAGCATTTATTTCAATAGTAATGATTGACTTGATAATTTATTCAGAAGTGTATGACGCAAATAAATTAGATGACTTTTTAATGATACTTGGATTTATATTATTTGCTTCAATATCTTGTAATTTACTTTATAATTATGTTTCAACTAGATATGGTAAAAATGGAATAATAGTTTATAGACTTATAACTGTTTTATATGCTTATATTATTCCTTACATACCAAATGTATATATATTCTTTAGATCTTTTTTAAGAATATTATATCCATACTTTATATATTTATTTTTAGAGAATACATATTCTAAAAATAATTTTGCGACAGCATATAAAGATAAGAAAAAAGAGGTTATTTCAACAACTGTATTAGTAATTGTATTAACATCTATAATAATGCTTGTTTCATGTCAATTTCGATTTGGTATTATGGTTATTGGTTCTGGAAGTATGAATGGTTCACTTAATGTTGGAGATGCGACTATATTTGAAAAATATGATAAGCAAGTATTAAAAGTAGGAGACATTATTGTTTTTGATAAAAATGATTTACAAATAATACATAGAATTGTTGATATAAAAAATATAAATGGTAAATATAGATACTATACAAAGGGTGATGCTAACAGCGATATAGATAATTGGTATTTATATGATAGTGATATAATTGGTATATCAAAAGTTAGAATTAAATATATAGGTTATCCTACAATATTTATAAAAGAAATATTTTCATAATATTTAGAAAGGATTTGTTACTATGAAGAAAAATCAAGTAAATGCTATCTTAGTTGATGAAGCGAAAAGAAAAAACAAAATAATTGGTTTATCTTGTATTGCTATAATTGTTTCACTTTTAGCATTTGTTTTCTTTTATATGTTTGTTAACAATAAAAAGATATATTATGTTTCATATATTGAAGATAGTAATATCGATTATAAAGTATATTTAAAACAAAATGATTTCTTTGATAGTAACTATCTTAATTCTGATAATCAATATATAGCAAGTTTAATAGATAATATAACAGCCACATTTAATTATAAACTTAATGTAGATGATGATAAAATTCAATATAAATATCAATATTATATTGAAGCAGAAGTAAATGTAAAAGATAAAAATACTAATAAATCAATATATAATTTTAAAGAAAAATTAGTAGGTGAAGAGTTAAATAATTCTAGTAGCTCAACTGTTCAAATAACTAAAGATGTAGAGATTGATTATAATAAATATAATGAATTAATTAAGAAGTTTGTTAGTGTATATAATCTTGAAGATTCAATTTCTACTTTAAATGTTAAAATGTTTGTTAAGGTATTAGGTGAATGTGAAAAAGTAGAGGATATAGATAAAACAAGTACATTCTCATTAAATATTCCATTAACTACTAAAACAGTAGCAATAGATTTAGAAAAGAAATTAGTTGATACTAATAAAGAAAACTTTATGTCTTGTAATAATGATAAAACTTTAGCTTATATTAGTTTAGTTATTATG
>CAVDFY010000006.1:6957-8508 GCA_963607925.1 bacterium | reverse complement strand
AAACAGATAAAAATATAGAAAAATTTGAAAAAGAATATAATTTAAATATTAATTAAAAGGAAGAAAACGCTTCCTTTTAATTTTAGTTGTTACAACTATTGCAATTATTTGAGCAACCATTATTTATAAAACCTACACCAAAAATAATAACTAATAAGATAAATAATACTAATATGATTGCTGCCCCATAGCCATAACTATATCCACCATTATAATAACCAGGATATGCACCATAGTTCATTGCATTACCACCGGCATATCCACCATTATATCCATAATAATACATATATTACCTCCTAACTTATCTATATTATTTTATGGTTTATATTTTTTATTGACACAACTAAAAGTATATACAATTTACAATTATATTATTTTTTTGTATAATAAGTATGATTAGAATATGAAGAAAAAGAGAGTAAAAGTATTAAGAAATATAAATAAATGGATTTTAGGTCTTACTATAATCTTTGCTTTTGGTGGTGCGTTTTTTATATTAGATGCATCATCTATTTCAGCTACATTAACTTATGGCAAATCATCTCCTTATTTCTTTTTTTCAAGACAGCTAGTATTTGTAATTATAAGTTTTATACTTGCTTTAATAATGCTAAAAGTAATAGATACGAAAGCGTATGAGCCATTGTCAGGAATTGCATCATTAGTGCTCTTAGGAATAACTGGGGTAACAGTATTCAGTAGCGTAATAACCGGTGGAATTAGTACACTAACTATTAATATAGTAGGAATACAATTACAGCCAGCAGAGTTCTTAAAATTATTTCTTACTATTTATGTTGGTTCATTTTTAGGGAAATGGAGCAATGGAGGAAAACCGAAATGGTTAATTCTATTTCCGTTATTAATGTGTTTCTTAGCGGTTCTATTTGTAGTTGCAGGTGGAGATTTAGGAAGCGCTGCAATTATGCTTGCATTATTTGCATTAATTATAGTAAGCACACCATTAAGAAAAGATATAATTAAGTCAGAAAACAAATCAGATATTATATTAAGAAAAGGAATCACTGCATTAAAATATATAGCAGTAATAGGTTTAGTCGGAAGTATAGCACTACTAAAATTTGGATATAAAATTATACCAGAAGATTGGTTAAACAAGAGTCAAAGACTTAGTAGACTTATTTATACTAACCCATGTGATAGATATGAGGAACAAACAGGGTATCAAGTTTGCAACGGATATATTGCGATAGATAATGGTGGTCTATTTGGAGTAGGACCAGGTAAATCAGTTCAAAAATATTTGTATTTGCCAGAAAGCCATACTGATTTTATATTCCCGATAATTGTTGAAGAATTTGGAGTTATAGCAGGAATAGCTATTGTGTTCTTATATATGGTTCTTACGTACTTAATATTCAAAGTAGCTACAAATACTTATGAGTTATCTAATTCAATAATATGCTATGGAATTGGTATTTACTTCATGCTGCATATATTTGTAAATCTTGGTGGAGTACTTGGAATAATACCGCTAACAGGAGTACCATTACCATTTTTAAGTTATGGTGGAAGTTCATGCTTAGCAAT
>CAVDFY010000006.1:3899-6947 GCA_963607925.1 bacterium | reverse complement strand
ATTCACTGTTGTTCAAAGAATCTATATTGAAAATCAAATTGAAAAGAAAAATAGAGAAATAAATAAGATAGTTAATAAATAGAATTTCCAAGAAATTCTATTTTTATTTAAAAAATGTTATTATATAACAAAGAAGGTGAAAGAGATGAACAAATTAATATAAGTATGGCATAAACTTTAATTATGCCAATAAGGAGGCATAATATGATAGAAATAAAAGATTTGTCTATCAAAGTAAATGATAGATACTTAATTAAAAGTTTAACTCTAAATCTTAACAAAAACGATAAACTAGCAATAATTGGTGAAGAAGGCAATGGAAAATCAACACTTCTAAAATGCATAATAGGTAAATGTGATTATGCAGAAATAACTGGAACAATAAATTTAAAAAATAATAAAGTAGGTTATTTAGAACAAAATATAAAAGAAGAATATAAAAATCAAAAAGTATATAATTATATTTTTATAGATGATATAGATTACTATAATAAAATAAATAACTTTTATAAATATTTAGAAATATTAAATTTAAAAGATGAAATATTAGAAAAATATCTAAATATTTTATCTGGTGGTGAAAAAATAAAAGTGGCTATTTTAAGATTATTATTAGATAATAATGATATACTTTTATTAGATGAACCAACAAATGATTTAGATATCGAAACGTTACTATGGCTAGAAAACTTTATAAATACAATTGATAAACCAATTATTTATATATCTCATGATGAAACACTATTATCTAAAACAGCCAATATGATACTTCACATTGAAAGTTTAAAAAGAAAAACAGAATGTAAACACAATCTTCAAAAAATTAGATATGATGAATATATAGATTTAAGACTTAGGATGATTAATCATCAAACTCAAATTCATAATTAGGAAAGAAAAGTATATCAAAAAAAGGAAGAAAAACTTATCCATCAAAAGCAAAAAGTAGAATTTGAACAAAATAATATATCAAGAAGCGACCCACACGGAGGGAGACTTCTTAAAAAGAAAATGCACAATATTAAAAGCCAAGAAAGAAAAATAGAAAATATAGATATAACTGAAAAACCAGGTCTTGAAGAAGCAATTACTTTTAATTTTGAAGACATTTATATTCCAAATAATAAGAAAATATTAAATTTAAATTTAAATGTTTTAAAAGTAAATGATATTGAACTTTCAAAGAAAATTAAACTTGATGTATACGGATGCGAACATATATGTATTATTGGAAAAAATGGAGTGGGCAAAACAACTTTAATAAGAAACATATATAACAATTTAAAAGACAAAAATGATATTAAAGTAGGATATATGCCACAAAATTATAATGAAGTACTAAGTAATTACGATAATGTTTTAGACTACATAACTAATAATAGTAAAAATAAAAATGAAATTACTAAAGCAAGAATGTTTTTAGGAAACATGAAATTTACTAGTGAAGAAATGATAGAAAAAATAAATAGTTTGAGTGGCGAAAGTAAAGCTAAATTAATATTAATGAAATTAATACTAGATAAATATAATGTACTTGTGCTTGATGAACCCACAAGAAACGTAAGTCCACTTTCAAATCCAGTTATAAGAAAAGTATTAAAAGACTTTAAAGGTACTATTATTTCGGTATCACATGATAGAAAATATATAGATGAAGTAGCAAACAAGTTATATATTTTAACAAATAATGGATTAAATCTAATAAAAAAAGATAATTATATAGAAAAAATAATCGAAAAATAGCCAAAAAACTAGACAATGTGTATAAATTGTGTTATTATTATATCGCTTAATCCGATGCATTTATGTATGATTAAATAAAGCACAAAGGAGGAAATATAGTATGAATCTAATTGACAAGATCAATAAGAAACAAATCAACCCAAATGTTCCTGATTTCCAAGTTGGAGATACAGTAAGAGTTGATGTTAAGATCAAAGAAGGTAAAAGAGAAAGAATTCAAGCATTCGAAGGAATCGTAACTGCTCGTAAAGGTGGAAGCGTATCTGAAACATTTACTGTTAGAAAGAAAAGCGGAAGCGTTGGAGTTAATAGAATTTTCCCAGTTAATAGCCCATTAATCGATAAGATTACAGTTGTTAAAAAAGGAAAAGTAAGAAGAGCTAAACTTAACTTCTTAAAAGGATTAACAGGAAGCTATAGAATTAAAGAAAGAAATTAGGTTTTACACCTAATTTTTTATTAGAAAAAGGAGATTAAATGAAGAAGATATGGTATTCAATAAAAGACTATGTTTATATAGTTTTAATAGTAGTACTAATTAGAACATTTTTAGTAACACCAGCAGCAGTTTCAGGAAGCAGTATGGAAAGTACTCTTAATAATCATGATTTAGTTATAATAAACAAGTTAGTTTATAGAATAAAACCAATCGAAAGATTTGATGTAGTTGTAGTTAATAATGATGAAGATAATGATAGAATTATCAAAAGAGTAATTGGTCTTCCAAATGAAACAATTGAGTACAAAGATAATAAGCTTTATATAAATGGAGAATTAATAGAAACAAAACTAAGTTTTAAAGATACAAATGATTTCAAAGTTGAAACTAAGGCTGACGAATACTTTGTTTTAGGAGATAATAGACCTGTATCAAAAGATAGTAGAATACTCGGAAGTTTTAGTAAAAAAGATATTGTTGGAAGAGTAGGAATAAGATTTTATCCATTTGACAAAGTAGGTTATGTAAAGTAATAATGAGTAGCATTATTGCTTTTTTTTATGTTAAAATTTCTATAGTAGGAGTTAAGATGAATAAAGAAGATTATATAAAAATAGTAAAAGAAAAATTCAGTAAAAATACACAGTCTATAGTTATAAAACAAATCAATAACTATTATAAAGCAAAAGAAAACTTTATAATTGAGAAACAAAAATATAATATAGGAGAACAAGTAAAATTAGAAAAAGGAACATTGCTTCATGGTACATATAGAAATATAGATGGACTTAAAGAAATTTTAAAGGATGGACTTATATCAAGTTGGTTTATAAATGCTAGAACTTCTAAATATCCAAGTAGTGTAA
>CAVDFY010000006.1:0-3889 GCA_963607925.1 bacterium | reverse complement strand
TAGTGTAAGTGTATGGAATTTAAAACAAGACTATTATCTAAAAGATTATATTGATTTTTATTCCGGAGGGACTATTCTTTATGCAGGTGTGCTTGAAAATGGAAAAGATACACAAAAAAATAAAACTGCTGTAATTCCATATTCAAAGATGAATAACATCATAGAAGAATCTAAAAAATATGATTGTCATATGTGGACTCTTGAAGAAACAAAAGAAGCAAGATTCTTACCAAGTTTACTTCAAGATAGAGTACAAATAGGAATAATATTTGATAGTAATAATAAATATATTGAAAAACTATTAAAAGGAGATATCTTATCAAACAATATATCAAACAGAAAACTAAAAGAATTTGTAAATTCTGCATACTATGAAAGGTTTATAAAAGACAAAAAACATAAAGACGATTTCTTCACAGATAGAGAGAGTGCAATAATATTTGGAATTCCATCAAATTTCATAGAAGGAGTGTTAGTTGGAAGAACTTACGAAAAAGATAATAACATATTAGATGAAATTAAAAAACTACTACCAAATTCATACATATGTAACTTAGATGGAGTAGTTATAAGGTAAAAATAAAATGTAGAAATTTGATATGAACCTCGTTTCTATTTTGCCCAAGAAATGGGGTTCATATCAGAATATTTATACAGTTTTTTAATAGTTTACAGAAAGAAATTATAAGAAAAAATGAATTAAAATTTCAAAGAAACATACTATTAATATGCAAGAATTTATTATAAGTATCATGAATGGTTATGGTTATATAGGAGTACTTTTACTAATATTAATTGAAAATATATTTCCACCAATACCATCAGAATTAATTCTATTGTTTGGTGGCTTCATGACAACGTATACAAAGTTAAGCATTATTGGAATGATTATCTCATCGACTTTAGGCTCTTTAGTTGGTGCGTTATTACTGTATAAAATAGGAACAATATTTAATAAAGAAAAACTAAAAACAATGATTTCAGGAAAACTTGGAAAAATACTAAAACTTAAAATTAGTGATATAGATAATACTGATAAATGGTTTACAAAGAAAGGGCAAAAAATAATTTTCTTTTGCAGGTTTATACCATTAATTAGAAGTTTAATTTCAGTACCAGCAGGAATGAATAAAATGAATTTAAGTAAATTTATAATTTATACAACACTTGGTTCCTCTATATGGAATGCAGTTTTAATAGTTATTGGTTCAACTGTGGGAAATAATTGGGAGAATATACTTAATATATTAAATGCATGTTCACGTTATATAGTATTTATTTTATTTATAATAGTTATAATATTGTTTTATAGAAAGAAAACTAATGAGTAGAAAAAATCTACTTTTTTAATGTTATAATCAAAAAGAGGTATGAAATGATATTAAATGTAAGTGGAAGAACAGATATAGTAGCATTCTATACAGAATGGTTTATGAATAGATATAAAGAAGGATTTGTAGATGTAAGAAATCCATTTAATCCTAGTCTTGTAAGCAGAATAAAATTTGAAAATGTAGATTTAATTATGTTTTGTACTAAGAATCCACTACCAATTATTAAATATTTAAAAGATATAGATAAACCTATATTATTTCATATAACTTTAACATCATATAAAAAAGATATAGAACCAAATGTAATAGATAAAACTAAGATTATTGAAGGTATTAAAGAAATATCAAACATAATAGGTATAGATAATGTATGCGTAAGATATGACCCAATATTTATAAGTAATAAGTATACAGTAGATTACCACATAAAAGCATTCTCTAAACTATGTAGTTTACTTAATGGTTATGTCAAAAAAATAATTGTCTCTTTTATAGATAATTATAAAAATGTGAAAAGTAATAAAAGATATATAAATGATTTACCATTCACAGAAGAAATTTATAAAAGTATAGGTGAAAACTTTAGTAAAGTAGCTAATGAAAACAATATAACAGTTCAAACGTGTTTTGAAGATAGAAATCTAACAGAATATGGCTTTATAAAAGGGGAATGTTTATCACATGAAGTGGCTTTTAAATTAACTGGAAAAATATATAAATGTTGGAAAGCCAGAAAAGAAAGAAAATGTAATTGTGTAGAGATAGTTGATATAGGAGCCTATAACACATGCAATCATCTCTGTAAATATTGTTATGCTAACTACGATGAAAAACAAGTAAAAAATAATATAAGACAACATAACAAGTATAGTTCTTTACTAATCAGAGAATTAAAAAGTAATGATATAATAAAAGAAAGGATAAAGTAATATGAAAATAGTATTTAAAAAGTTAACACTTGAAGAAAACATTGAAATAGTTAAATGGACACTATTTGATGAAAATGAAATAAGCAATTTTAGACACTATGCTATAGAATTATTTCCTGAATTAGAAAATGTTAAAGAAAATGAAACTTCTAAAATAGATGGGTTAGTTACTAAAAAAATATCATGAATCTTTAAATATTATAGAGTCTGAAATAGAAAGGTATACCAGTCTATGGAATAAATACAATGATGATTATTTTAAAGGATTAAGTAGTTATTTAAATGTAAATGTTTCTTTTGACGAAGTAATCGCATATATTGGTATAATACCAGTATTTCCAAGAGATATAACTGATCACACATTTGATTTAGGAATCAATCTTACAAATGAAAAAGTAATCGAAGTATGTGCTCATGAGACACTACATTTCTTTTAGCTTCAAAAATGGTTAGAGTTCTTTCCAAACACTAAACGTGAAGAGTTAGAATTTCCTCATAAAGTATGGCAATATAGTGAAATGGTAACAGATCCTGTTTTAAATAGTGAACCATTTAATAGTTTATTTCCGTTTATTGAAAAAGCATATGATAGTTTCTATGAACTCAAAGATAAAGATACACTAGTAATGAATAACTTAAAACATATATTTAATGAAGAAATTTCTATCGAAGATAAAATAAAGGAAGGATATATTTATATAAGTAGTTTAAAAGATTAATATGAAAGAATTATTTAAAAAGAAAGAAACATTATTTACAATATTATTAATAGTTATTTATGTAGTATTAAACTCATATTGTGTGAGTTCTTTTGGAACTGCTAGTTACATAACAACTATTATAAATACACTTATATCAATACTTTTAATTGGATTAATAAAAGTACTTGATAGGACTAAATACTATGGACTTACTAAAGTAAAAAATCTAAAGAAATATTTATATTTTATACCATTACTTATAATAGGTATGTTAACATAAGGAATGGTTTTAATATAAACAACTTCTCCAAAAGAAATACTATTTTACATTCTAACAATGATAAATGTTGGTTTCATAGAAGAAATAATATTTAGGGGATTCTTATTCAAGATGATAGAAAAAGATAGTCTAAATAAAGCAATTATATAAGTAGTTTAACATTTGGAATAGGTCATATAGTAAACTTATTAAATGGATCGTCCATAATACCAACAGTATTTCAAATATGTTATGCAGTATCACTAGGATACTTATTTGTAACTATATTTGTAAAAAGTAAGTCTTTATTTCCTTGCATCATAACACACTCACTTATTAATTTACTTGCAATATTTAATGTTCAAACTTTTTTAATATAGTAAAATATTTAAAAGTATAGTATAATATCCAAGAAACATTATGAAGGGAAGTCAAGTGTATGAACATTCTAGTAGTAAATCCACCAAATAAACCATTCACTAATAAATCAATTTTAGCAGAACCACTAGATGTACTTCAAATCGCAACTATAATAAAATCTAACTTTAATAATGTAAAAGTACTAGATATGGATGTTAAAATAATGAATAACAATATAAATGAATACTTAGAAGATGAAAATATAATAGTATTTGTTTATGATTATCAATTACCCCTACATACAAG
>CAVDFY010000005.1:0-3846 GCA_963607925.1 bacterium | reverse complement strand
TACCATCATTCTATCTCTTGTAACTTTAGCAACTATTGATGCAGCAGCAATACTCTCACTTTTAGCATCACCTTTTATTATAGATGTTTGTGGTATATCTATATTTAACTTAACTGCATCTATTAATAAATGTTCTGGTTTTACACTTAAGTTATTAACTGCTTCTATCATTGCTTTCTTAGTAGCTTCAAGTATATTTATTTCGTCTATCACATCTTCACTACTAATACCAATTCCAACACTAACTGCGTTTTCCATTATAACATCATATAATAATTCTCTTTTATTTTCAGTTAGTTTCTTAGAATCATTAATTCTCTCATCATAGAAATCTCTTGGAAGTATTACAGCAGCAGTAACAACAGGACCTACTAATGGACCTCTTCCAACTTCATCTATACCAGCAATATATTTTATTCCATTTTCATATAACTCATTTTCAAATTCTTTCATATCATGTATCCTATAATTTATCTATTTTTATTTTCATAGCTTCTTCAAATATTGGTATTAAACCAACTTTATCTTCTACAAAGCTTGGCTTTATTTGATATACTCCAGGGAAACAATTACCTTCTATAATAACTGCACCTTTATCAGTAATAGCTACATCCCAACCAACATATTTAACTTCTGGAATCTTTTTAGCACATTCTTTAACTAAATTAATTGCTTTATCATAATTAGGAATCTCATAATCAACTATTTTAATCTTACTAATTGGATGTTCATAAAAAATATTATCATCTCTATCTATAGCTGGAACTATAATTTTTCCATCACGAACAAAAGTATACATACTTCCACTAGAGAAGTTATCAGTAACTCCACCATTACCTATCTTAAATACAACATTTAATATATGAGTTTCTTTTCCATCAAAGAATGAAACAATTCTAAATGTGTTAACACTGGTTTTATTAAGCATACCTATCTTCTTATTTTGAATAATCTTTTCTTCAACAAGTAACTTATTACTAGAAACTAAATATTCAAATGTTTTCTTATAATTCTTTTTGTCTATCTTAATAAGTTCAATGCCTTCTCCTCCAGAACCACCTACAGGTTTAGCAATAAAGTCCTCTTTTCCTTCACAAAATTTAACAAACTCATCATAATTATTATCTAGATATAACCAATCACGTTTTAAATATTCATTAAATATTTTATTAAACTCTACTTTATCATCAAACTTCTTAGATATTTCTTTGTCATTAAACATTCTTACTATAGCATTATTTTTAACTCTAGTTAAATATGTCTTTCTCTCTTTAGAATTCAAATTATAAAATTCAAACTCTTGATAATCATAAGGCCCAGCTCCATACTTAACAGAACAAAAAACTATATCAATAAGTAAGAATAATCTACATTTATGAGTCTTATTATGTATCTTACCTACTATATTAAATATACTTTTAATTGTTCCACTCTTAAAACATTTTATTTTATAAATTAAACTTTTCATATTCATCACTATACATAGTATACCATAATTTATTTATTTTTACTAAATAAAAGTAGTAGTTTAAGTACTACTACTTATGATATTTGAATTTCATTGTCTTTATAGTCTACAACTATTTCAGTATTTTGTTTTATTTCATTATTAATAAGTTTACGTGCGATTATAGTTTCAAGTTTATTATTAACAAGTCTCTTTAAAGGTCTAGCTCCATAATATTCATCATACCCGTTATCAATAAAGTATTCTTTAGCCTTTTCTGTTAATCTAATTTTAACATTAATATCAACAAGTCTATGTTCTATCTCATTAATTATCTTATCAAGAATTTCACTTAAATTTTCTTTAGAAAGTTTATTAAATACAACTATTTCATCAAGTCTATTTAAGAATTCAGGTCTAAAGTATTTATTAAGTTCACCTCTAACTTTATCTTCTTCATTATTTATAATATATTCACTTCCTACATTAGAAGTCATAATTATAATAGTATTTTTAAAGTTAACTGTTCTACCATTTGAATCAGTTAGTCTTCCTTCATCAAGTATTTGAAGTAATAAGTTTAAAACATCTGGATGTGCTTTTTCTATTTCATCAAATAATACAATTGAATATGGATTTCTTCTTACTTTTTCAGTAAGTTGCCCTCCTTCTTCATATCCAACATATCCAGGAGCAGCACCTATTAACCTAGACATAGAATATTTTTCCATATATTCACTCATATCTATTCTTACCATATGGTGTTCGTCATCAAATAATTCATATGCAAGACTTCTAGCTACTTCTGTTTTACCTACTCCAGTTGGGCCTAAGAACATAAATGAACCAATAGGTCTTTCAGGATCTTTAATTCCACTTCTAGAGCGAATTATAGCGTCACTAACAAGCTTAATGGCATTGTCTTGGCCCTTAACACGTTTCTTTAAGTTTTCTTCTAAATTAAGTATCTTTTCTTTTTCACTACTCATTAACTTAGATAATGGAATATTCGTCCATTTACTAATAACATCTCCAATATCTTCACTAGTAACAGTATCAGATAAAATACCATCTTTACGTTTCTTAGTAAGTTCACTTAACTTTTGTTCTAATTTTGGTAAAGTACCATTCTTAATTCTAGCAGCAGTTTCTAAATCATAATTATTTTTGGCTTCTTCAAATTCAAAAGTATATCTAGATATATCAGATTTAACTTTCTTTATATCTTCATTAATAGCTTTTTCCTCTTTCCATTTAGTACTTAACTCTTGTTCTTTTCCTTTTAATGTATAAAGTTCATCATCAATTTTCTCAAGTCTCTTAATAGAAAGTTCATCTTTCTCTTTCTTTAACGCTTCTTTTTCAACTTGTAAAGTTAATATCTTTCTAGTAATTTCATCAAGTGAAGTTGGTACACTATCCATTTGTACTCTTATAGTTGCACATGCTTCATCTACTAAATCAATTGCTTTATCAGGTAAGAATCTATCAGTTATATATCTATTTGAAAGAGTTGCTGCACTAACAAGAGCTTTATCTTGAATAGTAACACCATGATATATTTCAAATCTTTCTTTTAGACCACGAAGTATTGTTATAGTATCTTCTACAGTTGGCTCACTAATAGTAACTTTTTGAAATCTACGTTCTAAGGCACCATCTTTTTCAATATACATTCTGTATTCATTTAAAGTAGTAGCGCCTATTACATGTATTTCACCACGAGCAAGCATTGGTTTTAATATGTTACCTGTATCCATTGCTCCATCAACTGCTCCAGTACCAACTATTAAGTGAATCTCATCGATAAACATTATAATGTTTCCTTCACTCTTCTTAACTTCATCAAGTACTTTTTTAAGTCTTTCTTCAAATTCACCTCTATATTTAGCACCAGCTATTAAAGAAGACATATTTAACTCCCATACTATTTTATTTTTTAAACTCTCTGGTACATCTCCTCTAACTATTCTTTGAGCAAGTCCTTCAACTATTGCAGTTTTACCTACTCCAGGTTCTCCAATTAAAACTGGATTATTTTTTGTCTTTCTAGATAAAATTCTAGTTATACTACGAATCTCATCATCACGGCCGATGATAGGATCAATTTTATGATTCTTAACATCTTCATTTATATTACGTCCATATTTTTCTAAGACGTTTTCATTCTCTTCATTATTCATATTGAACATATCTATCCCTCCTATTCAACGAACATATTATACATCACTTTTTTAGCACTTGTCAATAGAGAGTGCTAATTATTTATAAATAAAATTTCATTGAAGATTTTTGCAACTTTTACCACTTTTCTTCAATGAAATAAAAAGTGTAATCGCTTACACTCAGACTGTTGACAAAGTAAAATTTGACAATAGTCTTTTATTTTTAGAAAAAAT
>CAVDFY010000004.1:741-11299 GCA_963607925.1 bacterium | reverse complement strand
CCTACTCCACCTTTTTGATTTACTAATGATATTATTTTTCCCACGATAGTTACCTCTCTTATCTATGTAATATTTTAACATATATTAAAATTATTTAAAAGAATAAAAGTTTAAATAATTAAAAAACTATGAATTATATTTTCATAGTTTTGTTTCTTGCTTCGCTTTTTACTGTCATAAGTGCTTTTGCGAATTCTTCTTCATTTGGTATCTTTGATAAGACATACGATCTTCTACCATTTCTAATAGTATAGAATCATGAGCAAAAATTTTTTAAATTATAATATCCTTCTTCTGTGAATTCTTTTTTATTTGCCATATTATTTTTTCTTTGTTATATCTCTTGCTGCTACTAAGCCTGTTGCTGCTGCTGTTACTATGTTTCCAGCTTTACCAGCACCATCGCCAACAAAATATATATTATAATTTTCAAGTTTAAATTTATTGTTAGTATCTATTTCATTACTAAAGAATTTAATTTCTGGTCCATAAAGTAATGTTTCATCATTGTTAACACCAGGTATTATTTTATCTAACTTTTCTAAGCCTTCTAAAATATTTGTAATTATTCTATGAGGAAGTACTAATGATAAATCGCCTGCTACGCAATCTTTAAGAGTTGGTTCTATAAATCCTTTATTTATTCTTTTCCATTCGCTACGTCTTCCTTTTTTTAAGTCTCTAAGTGATTGAATTATTGGTTTTCCATCTCCTAAAGTGTTAGCTATTCTAGCAATACTTTCTCCATATAATCTTGTATTTGTTACTGGTTCTGTAAGACCAACTTTACTAATAAACGCAAAGTTTGAATTGTTAGATTTAATATCTTTTAATGAGTGACCATTTACACATATAAATCCATAGTAGTTTTCTTTAGCTACGAATCCTCCTGGATTAGTACAGAATGTTCTTATTTCATCCGTATAAGTATCAGTCTTTATGAATATTGTTGGATCATAAATTACATTAGTAATATCTTCTAATATTTCTTTTCTTACTTCTACTCGTACACCTATTTCTATACTTTGACTAGTATATGGAATGTTATATTTATCTGCTAATTCTTGTATCCATTTAGCTCCCGTTCTACCTGGGGCTACTACTACATTTTTAGCTACTATGCTTTCTTTTCCATCAATAACTAATTCATGTTCATCTTCTTTTTTACTTATTATGTCTCTAACATTAGCATTTTCATATATTTCTACGCCTTCATTTTCTAAATAATCAGTAAAATCTTTTATGTAACCTGGTAATTTATCACTGCCTAAGTGTTTTTGTTTAATTACTAAAAGTCTTGCTCCTGTTTTAGCAACTTCTTTTTTTATTTGATTTGCTTCATCCATATTTGATGGATAAACATCGCTATCCATTTTAAATTTAGTAAATATTTCTTCTGTATCATCTATAAGTTTGTATGCTTCTGATTGTGACATATACTTAAATAAATCACTTTTTCCAAGCTTTGGTATAAAGTTTAATTTTCCATCTGAGAATGTTCCGGCTCCACCATATCCTGATAAGATTTGGCAAACTTTACAATTAACGCATTTACCACCATTGACCTTCATAGGACACATTCTTGTTTCTGCTCTATGTCCTTTGTCAATAAGTGCTACTTTTATTTTTGGATTTTTTTCTTTAAGTTCATAAGCGCAAAATAATCCTGCTGGACCTGCACCTATGATTGCCACATCATACTTTTTCATACTTATTATTTATTCTCCTTATTCATTTCTTCTTTTTCTAGTTCTCTATAAGCAACTTTACCAACTGCTGTTTTAGGAAGAGATTCTCTAAATTCATATTCTGCCGGCAAACTATAAATTGCTAGATTTTTTTCACAATGTTTTCTAATATCTTTTTCTAGTTCTTTACTTGGAGTGTATCCTTCTTTTAGAACTACAAATGCTTTAGCTACTTGTACTTTTCTTGGGTGAGGTATTCCTATTACTGTACTTGTAAACACTGCTGGATGTTGATTTATTATTGTTTCTATATGTGATGGATATAAGTTATAACCATTAGAAATGATTATTCTTTTAACTCTTTGTTTAAAGTAAACAAATCCATCTTTATCCATACATCCAACGTCTCCAGTATGTAACCAAGTTCTTCCATCTTTATGTACTTGAAGTGTTTGGATAGTTTCTTCTAGATTATTTAAGTATCCCATCATTACTGTTGGCCCGCTTATACATATTTCTCCATCTTCTCCATATGGTACTGTATCATGAGTTCCAACTCTTACTATTTTAAAGTATGTATCTGGGAAAGGAACTCCGATAGATCCTTCTCTATATTCACCTGTTGGTGTTACACATATTGCTGCGCTTGCTTCAGTAAGTCCATATCCTACTCTTACTTCTGCTGTACTTCCATGTTCTTTAAAGTATTCGTCAACCTTATTTTTTAAATCTCTTGACATGAAGTCTCCACCACTTATTGCGCATTTTAAATGAGCAAGGTCGTGTTTTCCTAATTTCATTTTAGTCATACTTTCATAAAGTGATGGTACTGCACATACTATTGATATTTCATGTTTATGAAGAAGGTGTGCAAATTCTTTTGGTGAGAAGTTTGGTATTAATACTACTCTCATACCACAACATAATGTTGTATGAATACATACTCCTAAACCGAATCCATGGAATATTGGTAATATTGCTAATATTGATTCTTTATTACCAGATTGTTCTATCATTTTATGAGAAGTAAGTGCTAAAGCATTAAAGTTAAGATTTGATAGAAGTATTCCTTTTGGTTTACCACTTGTTCCACCACTATAAAGAATTACAGCTGGATCATTTGGTCCTTTAAGACAAGCTATTTCTCCTTCATAATCATATCCATAATTTATAAATTCTTTCCATGTCATGATATCATCAGAAAGTTCTATTTTTGGTACAGTTCCTCTACTTTTAAATTTATATAAGAATTTTTTAATGTTTTTTAAACTTTCTCCGACTGATGCTACTACTATTTTATTTACTTTAGTATTATCTATAATATTATGTATTTTTTCATATATTAAATCTAATGTTAAAAGAAATGTTGACCCTGAAGTATTTAAATAATCTTGTATTTCATTTTCAGCAGACATTGGATGTATTAAAGCAGCAACTGCTCCTATCATGTTTGCAGCATAAAACATCATTACTGCTTGAGGTGTATTTGGCATGAAGATAGCAATTTTATCTCCTTCTTTTACTCCTTCAGCTTTTAATGATTTCGCTGTATCTCTTATCATTTCATAGAATGTTCTATAAGTATAAGTTCTTCCATAATATTCAATTGCTATATCTTCTGGATATCTAGCAACTGCTTCTAATAGGTATCCTACCATTGTTCCATTAGGATACTTTAAGTGTTCAGTTACACCATCTTTATAATATTTAGTCCAAGGAGTTAGAACTATATTTTTACGTATAGCTCTATCATATTCCTTTTGTTCTTTCTTTATTTTTTTTGCTTCGTCTTTTAATATACGAAGTTTTTCTTTTTGAGCCTTTTTGGCTTCTCTTTTATTTATTTTTTCTTGTTTTTTATCTTTTTTTTCTATTTTTTCATTATTCTTCATAATCTATTTTTGCATCTGCTCTTTCTTCCAGTAATTCTGGGTTATTAATTATATATTCAAACATTTTTAATGATTTAGCAAAGTAATAACCGTCAGCTATTCTTTCATCCATATTTACACCAAAGTCGCAAACATCTATAACTTTTGTTTTACCATTTTCATCTACTTTAGTTTCTTTATGAATTTTTCCCATTGTTGCTAACATTGAACTAGTTCCAAAGTTAGTTAAGTTATGATAGATAGAACCTATTCCTAAGTTTCCTAAATTAGATAAAATAACTGTACTATAATAAATGTTATCATCTACTAAGCTACTTGGTATCCATCCTTTTTTGTCTAACCATTTAAGAAGTCCTACTAAAGGTACTCTTATAATACCTGGAATTTTTCCAATGATATCAACTGCATTATTTGTATTTTCTTTTTTATCAGTTTCTTTAGAAGTTCTAATCTTCTTAACTCTTTTACTAATTTTTTCTGCAATAGTATCTAAAGTATCATCTTTATCTACTTTTAAATTAATCATAACTTCTTCACTTGAATCATTAAATGCTATTTTTGCTACAAAAGCTATAATTACATCATTTCTTCTATATGTTTTTCTATCACATATAAATCTATTTAATAATTCTCTATTATAGAATAGTTTTGCAAAAGCCATAGTAAACGCATGGAAATACGTAATTCTCATATCTGGATTTTCTTTTTTCTTTTTTTCTATAAATTTAATTAAATTAGTTACATCTATACTTTGATTTATATATACATCTGAGTCACATCTTCTTGGTTTTAAATCAATAAGTAACTGATGTAATCCATCTACTTTAACTCTCTTTCCATCTCTTCTGTCACCAAATTTCTTTTTCATTAAAAAATACCTCACAATTCTATAATTATTATATAGAAAATCGTGAAGTATTGCAAGTTTATGCTAACAAAACGTATGTATAGTATGCAATGAACATTAATATCATAAGTGCTCCTTCTAATCGAGAAAGCACTTTGTCATTACGTGCGAAATAATATAAAGTAAAGGCTGCTATATGTACTGCAAGTACATCTATAAGGTTAAAATGAACTGATGAGAAGCCTCCATATATTAAAAGTGGAAGTCCTAGAACTATTCCTATATTAAATATATTAGTTCCAATTATATTGCCAAGGGCTATATCAAACTCGCCTTTTTTTGCGGCAACAATTGTCATTGTCATCTCTGGAAGCGATGTTCCGATTACTATAACTGTCATCGTTATTATTTTAGTACTTACATTTAACTTTTCAGCTAATATTTTAGCATTATCAACAACTAAATCACTAGCTATTATAATTCCTACACAACATGCTATTGAAAGCAATATTGATGTTAACATTTTATATTTTGGTTTACTATATTCAAAGAATCCTTGCTTTGTTTTTACAACTGATATTATATAGAATATAAATACTCCAAAGAAGAATATAAATAATAATCCATCATATCTATCAAGTATAAAGTTTTCAGGTGCTCCCCCGATATAATGTGATATTATTGATATACTAAACAATGTAGTTATTACTAATAATATTGGAAGTTCTTTCTTGGTAACATCATTTTTTACTTTTATAGGAGCTACACATGCTGCTAAACCGATTATTAACAAGATATTAACAACATTACTTCCAAGTACATTAGCAAGGGCTATATCACCACTACCTGAACTTATGCTTTGAAAAGATATTGCAAGTTCTGGGGCACATGTACCAAATGCAGCTACAGTTAGTGCTATCATCATTTTAGACATCTTAAAATTAGTTGCAATAGAACTTATCGCATCTACAAATATATCTGAACATTTAATTAAGCCATAAAAGCCAATTAATAGTAAAATTATTGATAATACTATGTTCACACAAGCCCACTCCTTATTCTAGATATATTATAATATACAATTTAAATTTTTTAAATATATTTTGTAATTATTTGTCACAACTTGCTTTAATGAATGAATCAAATAATGGATGTGGTCTAGTTGGTCTAGATTTAAATTCAGGATGAAATTGGCAAGCTATGAAATGTTTATGTTTTGGAAGTTCTATTATTTCCACTAAGTTAGCTTTTTCATTTAGTCCTGAAAATACCATTCCTTTTTCTTCAAGAATATCTTTATATTTATTATTAAATTCATATCTATGACGATGACGTTCTAAGATAATATCTGTTTTATAATCTTGGTATGCAAGTGTTCCCTTTTTAAGAGTGCATTCATAATTACCAAGTCTTAAAGTACCTCCCATATTAACAATAGACTTTTGATCAACCATTAAATCAATTATAGGGTTTTCACAGGTAGGATCAAATTCTGTACTTGATGCATTTTCTATTCCACATACATTTCTTGCAAACTCTATAACGGCAAGTTGCATACCTAAACAAATACCGAGGAATGGAATATTATTTTCACGAGCATACTTTATTGATTTAATTTTACCTTCAATACCTCTACTTCCAAATCCACCTGGTACTATAATACCTTTAGAATTCTTGAATACTTCTTTTAAATTAACTTTAGAGTCTTCAAGTTTCTCAGAATCTACCCAATTAATGTTTATCTTAGTATTGTATTTATAACCAGCATGTTTTAAACTTTCACTAACAGAAATATACGCGTCATGTAGTTCAACATACTTTCCTACTAAAGATATTTCTATCTCACTTTCTAAATTATTTACAGTTTCTATTAAATTATTCCATTTAGTTAGATTAGCTTTCTTAATAGGAAGTTTAAATTGTTTTAGAATTATTTCATCTATCTTTTGATTATAATAATTAATTGGTATTTCATATATATTTTTTACATCTACTGAATCTATTACATTAGATACTGGTACTGAACAAAATAATGATAGTTTATTTTTAATGGCTTCGCTTGTATTAAAAGGAGCTCTACATACTAAAGCATCTGGTCTAATTCCCATATTTCTTAAGTCTCTTACACTGTTTTGTGTTGGCTTTGTTTTAAGTTCATTAGATCCATATATAAAAGGTATAAGAGTACAATGAATAAAAAATGTTTCAGTGCTTCCCTTCTCATATTGAATTTGTCTTAATGCTTCAATAAAACTTTGACTTTCTATGTCACCAACAGTACCACCTATTTCAGTTATTACTATGTCTGCTCCGCTTGTAATACCTGCTTCATAAACTTTATTTTTAATTTCGTTTGTGATGTGAGGAACCATTTGAACAGTTGCTCCTAAATAGTCACCATGTCTTTCTTTATCAATAACTGATTTATATATTTTTCCACTTGTAATGTTTGATGTAAAGTTAAGTTCTTCATCAATAAATCTTTCATAATGTCCAAGGTCTAAATCAGTTTCACAACCATCATATGTTACGAATACTTCACCATGTTGTATAGGATTCATAGTACCAGGATCCACATTAATATATGGATCAAACTTCTGCATAAATACTTTGTATCCTCTTGATTTTAATAGTAGTGCTACACTTGATGCTGTTATACCTTTTCCTAAACCAGAAACCACCCCTCCAGTAACAAAAACATATTTTGTCATAAAATATTACCTCCAAAAAAAATGAGCCCAGAGAGTTTTCTCTAGGCTCTATTTAATTATACAATTTTTATAATCTATAGTAAATATTTTAATTAGTTTTTAATGTGAAATATATTTGTCTAGAATAATAATGAAATTATTCTTCGTCTAGTTCTTCTTCAGTTTCTTCTGGACGTTCAAATAATTTATCTATATTCTTTGTTGGAAGTAACATGTAGTTATCTTTATTTATTTTTATTTTAAATTTATTTGTTTCATGAGTTAACTCATCTCCATCTATGCACCATGATGGTGGAGTCTCATCAAACTCAAGTTCTATCTTGTCAGTTTTAAAATATTTAAACACTGGTATATTGTCAAGTTCTCTTCTTTTTAGATAGTGAACTGCTCTTAAGATATCCCATTTATTTTTTATTTCACAAAGTAATACTTCAAATTTGTTATCATCTAGTTTTACATCATTATATATGTTGTCTACTCCACCAACTCTATTTGAATTAGTTATAAATATAAATGAAAATCTTCCTTCTTTTTGTTCTCCGTTTACAGTATATTTTACATTATAGAATTGTAGCTTTTGTTTTAATTGTTGAATACCATAAATTACATATGCTAGTTTACCATATTTTTCTTTTAGCTTTCTTGGAGTTGAATATGATATGTCAACCCAAGCTCCTATACATGCTACATATACAAATGGGTTTCCATTTATTAGACATACATCTATGTTTTTTTGTGCTCCATTTAAAAGCATAACTAAATTCTTAGTAGTATTTCCTGTCATACCATACATATGAGCTACATCATTTACACTTCCTAAAGGTAAATGCCCTAAAAGAATTGGTTTATGTCTTTCAATATTACCAGAAATTACCTCATTTAAAGTTCCGTCTCCTCCAGCACATATCAAAAGATCAACGTCTTTTAACTTCTTAGTTATTTCTTTTGCGTGTCCTTTATACTCAGTATATATAATTTCTACATCATAGCCATAGTTTTCAAATATCTTGTATAATTTTTTTACATCATTTCTATTTGTTAACTTTCCACTATTTGGATTGTATATAACAACACATTTCATCATATTTTCTTTTCCCTCGTAAATATTATATCAAATTTTTCATAATATTAATAGATTATATAATTTTATAAATTGGGAATAATATTTTTATGATATACTATATTGAGGGTGTTTATGAAAAAGAAGAAAAATATTAAAAAGAAGGTTAAAAACAACAAGAAAAGTAATATTTTAAATAATATATATTTAATTATTATAATTTTATTTTTTCTAGGTATAGTTACTGTATCTGGATTCTTTTGTTATATTTATATGAGTGCCCCTGAGTTTAAAGGTGAATTACTTTATAAAAAAGAATCATCTAATATATATGATTCAAAGGGGGACTTAATAGCAAGTATTGGTACTGAGAAAAGACAGATTGTTACTTATGAAGAATTACCTCAAGTATTGATTGATGCGATTGTTGCGACTGAAGACTCAAGATTTTTTGAGCATGATGGATTTGATATATATAGATTTATGAAAGCTGGTGTTGGCTTTCTAAAAGGTGAAGATGCAGGTGGAGCTTCTACTCTAACTATGCAGTTATCTAAAAATACTTATACTAGTACTAATGCTAAAGGATTTGATGGAATAGTTCGTAAGTTTACTGATATTTATATGTCAATATTTAAAATTGAAAAAGATTATTCTAAAGAACAAATTATAGAATTTTATGTAAATGCTCCTTATTTAGGCGCTGGTAGTTATGGAGTTCAAATGGCTTCTAGAACTTATTTTGATAAAGATATAACTGATATAAATTTAGTTGAAGCTGCTATGATAGCTGGATTATTCCAAGCACCTGGTGAATATGATCCTTATGTTAATCCAGATAAAACTAATGAAAGAAAGAATGAAGTTATTAACTTAATGTTAAGACATGGATATATAACTCTTAATGAAGCTGATAAAGCGAAGAGAATACATGTTGAAAATATTATTAAAAAACAAAAAACAACAATTAATAAATATCAAGGATTTATTGATACTGTTATACAAGAAATTATTGATAAAACTGGAGAAAATCCTTATGAAGTATCGATGGATATTTATACGACAATGGTTAAGAGCAAACAAGATGTTATAAATAATTTTTATAACAAACATAAATTTAAAGATAATAAAGTTCAAGTTGGTATAGGCATTATTGATAACGAAACAGGTGCGATTATAGCTGTTGGTGCTGGACGTAATAAGAATAGTGAACGTTCACTAAATTATGCTACTCAAATAAAGAGGCATCCCGGAAGCACTGCTAAACCGTTATTTGATTATGGACCTGGTATTGAATATAAAAACTGGTCTACGTATACTCCTTTTGTTGATAAACCTGTTAGTTATACTAATGGTGGAGTTATGAGAAATGTTGATGGTAAATACAAAGGATTTATGACAATGGAACAATGTTTAGTTCGTTCTAGAAATACTTGTGCTTTACAAGCATTTCAAAAGATTAGTAATTCTAAGATTGATAAATTTGTTACTTCTCTTGGAATAACTCCTGAATATTTAGGAAATTCACATTATATTAATGAAGCACACTCAATTGGTGGATTTACTGGAGTATCTCCTGTAGAACTTGCTTCTGCATATTCTTCTTTTGGCAATGGAGGGTATCATACCGAAGCTCATAGTGTTAATAAAATTATATATAAAAATGGTAATGATGATGAGGTTGTGGAATTTAATTATCCTAAAAAACGTGTAATGAAAGATACAACTGCTTATATGATAAGTTATATGCTTAAGAAAGTAACAAGTTCTCGTGTTAAGGTTAAAGGTAGTGAAATATCAACTAAGACAGGAACAAGTAGTTATGACAGCGCAAGACTTAAAAGTTTAGGACTTAGTACTAATGTTATACAAGATGCTTGGACTGTAACATTTAGTAAAAATTATAGTGTGGCTATTTGGTATGGATATGATAAATTAACTAAAAAAACTTATAACACTTCATCTCATGCATGGAGCGAGAGAACTAAAATTCAAGCAGAAATTGTTAATAAAGTTATGGAGAAAAATGTTAAATTTGATAGACCTAGTGGAATAGTTGCATCAAGAGTTGTTGTTGGTACTAATCCTCCAAGATTACCTAATGCTTCTACTCCATCATCTAAAATTCAAACTCATTTATTTATTAAAGGTACTCAACCAACTAAAATAGTTTCAACTCCACAAAAATCTCAAGATAATAGTGAAAATGGTACTACAAGTTTACCTCAAGTATTAGAGCCTTAACTTATTATGGCTCTTTTTTTGTACATAAAAATCTATTATTATATATAAAAATATAGCAATTTTAACAAATTGCTATATAATCCCTTATTTTACCTTCAAATATTTTATTAAAACCT
>CAVDFY010000004.1:0-731 GCA_963607925.1 bacterium | reverse complement strand
ATTAGTTCTTCTGGTTTAAATAATGTTTTTGTATTATCTAGTACTTTTACTTTATTATTTGATAGAACTTCATATACAAATTCTGAACAATAGTATTTCTTTCTATGAAGTTTTATTCTAAAGTGAGCTAGTAATAGTCCAGTTATATTATATCCTTTATTATCTAGATATATTTCTTTTATTTTTTGTTTTATTTTATTATATTGATAGTCTGTTACATTTATTTCATAGATGGCTACTAAAGCATTTTTATTTCTACTAAAAAGTCCTTTTCTTAAATCCTCTTTTAAAAATATTCCATAGAATGGAAAGTATATGTATTTTCTTCCGAAAGAATACATTTTATCACATCTAGGATCTAGTGATAGAGATGCATGACTATATTTATCTTTCGTAATACTTTTTATTATTCTAGCTATGCCAGTGTATGTTTGAGTTAAAACTATATATACTTTTTTATTATTCATTTTCTACTACTTTCTTATATTCATTTGGTATATCAAGTTTAATGTCTATATGTTCTTTAGTAATTGGATGGTTAAATTCAAGTTTATTGGCAAGTAACATCATTTTTCTATAACCATCTTTCTTACCATATTTTCTATCACCAAGTATTGGAGTTTTATTATCAGCCATATGTACTCTTATTTGGTTTTTTCTTCCTGTTTTAATTTCTATTTCTACTAAAGAATATTGTTTATTATGTTTTAATCTTTTATATATGGTTTCAG
>CAVDFY010000003.1:0-6128 GCA_963607925.1 bacterium | reverse complement strand
ATATATGACATGCCAGAATTTGCAAATGATGCATATGAACTATTAGATATCAAAAATATAACTCCAGAAATGCTAAGTAATCTTTTGAATAATTCTTCCATAGGTATTAAAATATTATATGAAAATCTTGATACATTTTTATCTCATAAGGAAAACGAAAAATACTTTAAAAGTATTGTTAAATACGCATTTAATAGCAATAATAGAGAATTAATTTATAAATTATCGCGATATTCAAATCTTCATATTCGTTTTTTTATTTATGGAATATTTAATTAATAATTATAAAGAGCAAATAGATACTATATATGATGACATCACCAAATATACAACGTCTATCACTTATGAAATTGGTGAACAATTAACACTTTTACCAAGACTTATGAATCCAGATGATATTTCTGAGTTAGCAGTTTTACTTTTAACAAATAATCGTGAAAAAGATTACAATAAACTAAAAGATTTTATTCTTAAAGAATATAAATATAATTACTTAGCATCAAAATTATTAGCACACAAATGTCATAAAGATTCAAGCATAAATAAGATGTTGGAAGAACAAAAAGAAAAAGCATTTAATAAAGATGCTAATGTTTTATTTAGCACATCAATTGATTATCGTTTAGCTATATATTTAAGACATAAAGCAAAAATAAGTCAAGAATTATTAGATGATTATGCTCATCATATAAGATATTTTATTGAACAAAACAAAGTATACGAACTAGGACACATATATCAATGTGGTCTTGGAAGAGAGTTAGAAGAATGGGCAGAAAAGTATATGGACTTAAGTAAAAGTAAAGAATATGGATTTGTAGGTGGAGGAACAACCTGTGATTGTTTTAGAGTTGGAGATTATGTTATTAAATTAGTGAGAACAAAATGGTCTTATGAAGATATTATATGTCCTGATCTATATTTAATAGCTAAAAATTATGAGGAAATATATTTAAGAGATGAAAAAGGTATTGTTAATGGTGGATTAGAAGTACAACAGTATTTAACTAGAAGAGCAGACAATATAGAACCTAAGTATTTTGGATACTTCGATTCAGAACTTAACAAATTAGGTTACAGAAGAACTGATACATTAACTAAAGGATCGTGTGGTGAAAATACTATGTTATTAGATACATATCATGATGCAGCTTGCTATAATCCAGAAAATTTACCAGATTGGTTTAAAAAATATCCTTTAGTATTAATTGATAGAGATAGAATATATCCTAAAGATAAAAGATTAATAAAACAATTAAGTAGTGGATATTAGTTGAAACAATTTATAAAATAAATTATCTTAGACTTTAATAATATTCATAAATCTCTATAATTAATAAAATACTATAGGTGATAATATGAATATAGAATTAATAAAAGCACTACTATTAATAGCAGCATCATCAAGTATAATTAGTACATCATTTATTCAAAAAATAAAGACTGTATCATTAATAAAATGTAGTGATTGCCTGATATATATATCATTCTTAGTATCTATGAGTTTTGGAATGCTTTTTACTTTATCATTTACTGAATATACATTGATAGATTCAGTTTGGGTAGGACTATTTAGTTTCATTGGAGCAGATTCTTTATATAAAGCATTTGAAGATAAACTATTTAAATCTTTTAATAAAATAAACGAAGTAAAAGAAATAGAAAGAAAAGACCTATGATAAAATTATATTTTCCTTGCAAATATGTAAGTTTTACAAGAGGATACTCATCAAGTCATAAAGGATTAGATATGGCATGGAACTCTAAATATGGAGGACCAAACCATAATATATTAGCCCCAGCAGATGGAACAGTAAAAAAAGTATTAAAGAATTATAACAAAACAGATAAAACTAATAAAACGTATGGAAATTACGTAATAATAGATCATGGCAATAATATTGAAACAGTAGTTGCCCACCTAAAATATAATACTGTAAGAGTTAAGAAAGGTGAAAAAGTAAAAAAAGGCGACGTACTAGGAGTAATGGGAAACACTGGATACTCAAAAGGTATACACTGTCACTATGAAGTAAAAATCAACAATGAAAAAGTAGATCCACTAAAATATACATACTTAGAAAGTAATAATATTCTAAATGAAGCTACATCTAAAGAATATAAAATATTAAAAGATGAAAGAAAAACTGAACCAAAGGAACAACCAAAAGAAGAATTAAAAGTAAAATTTGAATATATTTGTCCTAAAACAGGTATTTATAAAATTAAACTCATAGAAAATGAAAAGATTCTAATTATCTAGAATCTTTTCTGTATTTTTAAAGTTAAGTTTAGCTATCTTTTCAAGTTCAAGTTTTCCATATTTAGAAACAATCTTTTTACCGAGCTCGTCAACTTTATCACTAGCACCTTTTAATATAGTAACACCATACTTTTCTGATAACTTATCCATTTCAACTAAGAATAAATATCTACTTATTACACTTGCAGCAGCAACACTTAAATGCTTACTTTCACCTTTAGTTAAGAATGTTATCTTAGTAACTTTGTCAGTAATATTTTCTTGCTTTAGGTAGCTAAAATAACTTCTAGGAGTAGTAAATTGATCAACTATGATTTTATGATAAGGAATTCCTTTATTAGAAAGTTCATATAAAACTCTATTATGAAGTATTGCTTTTATCTTATTCATATTAAAACCTTTATTAGAAAGTTCATTGTATTTAATATTTGATAATGTAAATGTAACATAAGGTATTTTATCCATAAGAATAGGGGCACATCTACGAATCTTTTCATCAGTCATTTTTTTTGAATCCATTATCTTTAAATCTTCAAGTAGCTTTCTAGTAGATTTATCAACTAATGTAGCCGTTACAATAATAGGGCCAAAATAGTCACCAGTACCAACTTCATCACTACCAATCGCATCATAATAGTAGTATGTCTTATCATCTTCTTTATTTTCTTTATTCTTAATTTCACTATCTATATCTCTATCATTAAAGTGTCTTTCTAAATCTTTCCACATATTAGCATCAATATCAGCACTAATACCTTGAAACATAACTTTACCACTCTCATATAAAGTTATAATAGTTCCACCTTCCTCAGCTTGAAAAACTGAATAAGGAGGTTTCTTATCTCTTTGTAATAGCTCATAATAATCAATCATTTTTTCTTTGATATTATCACTTACTTTAAATACAATAGTTTTTTGTTCTGCCATATAATCACATCCAAGAATATTTTAACATATTTTAATAATTCTTGAAATCTTTAAATAAAAAATATATAATAAAAAACCAAGAGGTAATTATGAGAGACAAATATTTAAGAATATTCTTTTTAGATTTAAGTATGTTTTTTGGTAAATTTGAACTTAACGATAATTTTATTAATATATTTAATAATTTTGTAAGAGCTAATTTAAATGAAACTACAATAGATTATTTTGATAAAATTATTATTGTAAAAAAGCTAGAGGGTGGATATTATGATGCTAGATATAGTTTAGAATCATTTATTGATGCTAATAATGATATTATAGATGATAAAACAAAAGGAATATTTGATGGTATTGATTTAGAAGTGTCAAATATGATTGGAGAACTTGCAGTAGCATTTAAAGAATATTTTGAAAGTGTTCTTAATGCATTCAACAGCGAAGACGATGGATTTTATAGAAAATTAAAACAATAAAAGTATTTACACTTATTATGTCTTTATATTTAAAAATGATATTTTATATGTTATATTAAATATAGAGGTAATATTAGTGTTAATGATAAATTAATGCATTTTTAACATAGAATATTACTATGTTATTTTTTATTGGAGGAAACATGGAAAGAGCAAAAATAATTGTTATTGAAGGAACAGATGGTTCAGGAAAAGAAACACAAAGTAAAAAGATAGAAGAGTATTATGCTTCTAAAGGATTAAAAGTTAAAAAATATTCTTTTCCAAACTATAATTCTCCGACAGGTAAAATAGTAGGTGCTTCTTACCTAGGCAAACCAGAGTTAGGTGAATCTGTTTTTCTAGAGACTTCTGCTAAAGTAGATCCACTAGTAAGCAGTCTTTATTATGCAGCCGATAGACGTTATAATTTTCTAAAATTTATTGAAGAAGAAATTTATAAAAATGACATTATAATTCTTGATAGATATACTACATCAAACATGGGACATCAAGCTGGAAAAGCAAAAACTAAAAAAGAAGAAAACAAAATATTAAGATTTATAGAAAAGTTAGAATTTGATTTATGTGAACTACCAAGACCGGATGTTGTTGTATTTCTATATATGCCATTCGAAGCAGCAAAAGAACTAAGAAAAGGAAGAATAGCTGGAGATGGAAATGAAAACAGTGAAGAACACTTAAGAAAAGCAGAACAAACATATTTAGATATAAGCGCACGTTATGGATGGACACACATAGATTGTCTAAAAACAGAAAAGTTTGAGCATCTTGAAGACATTAAATCAATCGATGAAATTAGTGAAGAAATCATTGCCACTCTTAATAGTAAACTAGAAGAAGAACCAGGCCAAATTAAAAGAATGACAAGATTTTAATATAAGGAAGTGAGGTAATTATGGGACGTTGGGATAAAGAATATCTTAAACTATGCAAAAAAATATTAAAGGAAGGAAAAGAAGTAGAAAATAGAACTGGAATAAATACTATCAAAATACCAGCATATAGTTTTGAGTTTGATCTTGAAAAAGAATTTCCATTTCTAACAACAAAACAATTATTTTATAGACAAGCTATTTTAGAAATGCTATGGATTTTCCAAGTACAAAGTAACGATGTTAGATGGCTTCAAGAAAGAAATGTACACATTTGGGATGAATGGGAAATAGATGAAGAAGGATTATGGAAAGCAACACAAATGGTACCTGATGAAAATGGTAAACTTGTTAAAAAAGAAATAGTAAAAGATTTTGGAAAAGATTGGGCTCATACAATAGGTACAGCATATGGATGGATAGTAAGAGAATATGATCAAGTAAATAAACTTATTAATACTATCAAAACTAATCCAACAGACAGAAGAATGATAATTAATCTATGGCAAAATAAACACTTAGATACAGCAGTTTTACCATCATGCGTATGGTCTTCAGAATGGGACGTTACTGATGGACACTTAAATGCATATGTTCATCAAAGAAGTTGTGATGTACCTCTAGGACTTCCATTTAATGTAACACAATATTCAGTATTACTTTATATGATTGCTCATGTAACAGGACTTAAACCAGGAAAACTTTATTGGAGTATTAAAGATGCACATATTTATGTAAATCAAATAGAGGGAATTAAAGAACAAATAAGAAGAGGAAAAGAACTTGAAGATTTACCAGCACCAAAATTATGGTTAAATCCAGAAATAAAAGATTTCTATGATTTTGATAATAGCAGTGACTTAAAAGATATAAAAGTTATTGATTATAAACACCATGGTAAAATATCTTTTCCAATAGCTCAGTAGGTGAATTATGAGTTATACAATTATAGCCGCAATAGGAAAAAATAACGAATTAGGAAGAAATAACAAATTAATTTGGAATTTACCAAATGATTTAAAATTTTTTAAAGAAACAACAACCGGTCACACTATAATAATGGGAAGAAAAACACTAGAGTCTCTTCCAAAACTACTTCCAAATAGACATCATATAGTATTATCAAGCAAAGGAGAATTTGAAGAATCTATTGAACACTATAAAACATTAAAAGAACTTTTAGAATCACTAAAAAATAGAGAAGAAGAAATGTTTGTAATAGGTGGAGCTAGCATATATAAAGAATTTATAGATATAGCTGATAAAATGTACTTAACTGAAATTGATAGTGAATGCAAAGATGCTGATGCATACTTTCCAAAATTCAATGAGTCAGATTGGGATAGAACAATTATAAAAGAAAACGAAGATAATGGAATAGCATATAAACATGTTCTATATAAAAGAAGTAAATAACTTCTTTTTTTTAATTATGAAATATATTATAATATAACTAGGATGTGATAATATGTTTGAAAAAATATTAAAGAAAAGCACTAGTTTATTATATATATCAACTTCTATTATTTTTATAACTATCTTAATTTGTATTATTTCACAAGTGTATACAAAAAAAATAGTGGATACAGA
>CAVDFY010000002.1:3411-13433 GCA_963607925.1 bacterium | reverse complement strand
AATTATATTCAATTATAATGCTATTATAATTGGGTGTTGTTACGAAGAAAAAAGTTTTTGAATAAAGTAAAGAGAAATGAATATGTATCAAATAGACTATATCAGTCAGTAAAAAGATGAAACAAAATAAAGTGTACTTATTAATGGAAGAAAAGAAATATGTTATAATAAGCAAAAATAAATAAAAATATTAAATTATATGATTAAAATATTAACAAAAGTTTAAAAAAACTGTTCAAATATTTAAAAAAATGATATACTGTGATTAGAAGTGAATGGTGAATTTATATGAATAAAGTTATAGAATGGGAAAATATTGTTTGCGAAACTTCAGATACTAAAGTAAGAAAAGATAATGTAAAACTATATTTAGATTGTATATATAAAAATAAAACCTATGCACAGAATTTTAATGGAGATGTATTATCTGTTATGTTTTCAGGAGTAGGTAACCAAGGTGGATTTAGACCCTGCGGATCAAAAAATGGTGTTATTCCAAAATATGTTGTAATATTTTCAACAGGCAAAGATGTATATTGGCCGGATGAACTTGATGAAGAAATGGGCTTATATACTTATTATGGAGACAATAAAGAGCCAGGAAGTGATTTACATAGTAAAAAAGGCAATAGAATCTTAAGAGATATTTTTGAAATGGCTGATTATTCTGATATCAATATCAGAAAAAAAATCCCACCTTTTTTTCTGTTTGAAAGAGATAATATAGGCGGTGCAAAATTTAGAGGATTACTAGTGCCGGGATATAATTCTATACCAACAAGAGAATGGCTGATTGCTTTGTGGGCTAAAAGGGACGAAGGTGGAAGATTTCAAAATTATAAAGCAACATTTACGATTTTAGATACATCAGCTGGAAGTGAAAATAATCCAAATGAATCATCAATTGATATGAGATGGATAGATGATCTTAAATCTGGGTTAGGATTTGAAAGCAAATATGCTCCGATTGTATGGAAAAGCTGGGTCGAGTCAAAAAAGTATATTCCACTAAAATCAAATATAAGACCAAGAATCAGAACCAAAGATGAGCAACTTCCAAAAGAAATGGAAAAAAAGAAAATGTTAGAAATGATATTTAATTATTTTGAAGATAGGCCAACAGAATTTGAGTATTTAGCCATTTCAATTGTTACCCTTGCAGATAACAATATATTAGAAGATCCAATTAGAACACGTTCTGTTAAAGATGGCGGACGAGATGGTATAGGAAAATACAAGTTAATGAATAATTTGCAGAATTCCTTAGACGTAACATTTGCAGTCGAAGCCAAGTGTTACAATCCAAATACAAATTCTGTAGGAGTTAAAGAACTTTCTAGATTATTATCCAGAATAAGATATAGACAATTTGGTGTAATGGTAACGACTTCGTATGTTGCAAAAGATGCCTATAAAGAATTAATCGAAGACGAACAACCAGTTGCTATAATCGCAGGAAATGATTTATTGGAATTGCTTCAAAAATATGAACAAATAAACAATTGTATATCTTTAGAAAGATATTTAAAAATAAATTATCCAAAGGAAAGAAAAAATGAGAAGTAAAATGAATAAAATAAGAGTTTTTGAAACTTTTTCGGGTATTGGTGCACAGAATAAAGCATTAAAAGAAGCAAATATAAATTATGAAGTTGTAGCAACAAGTGATTGGTTTATTAATGCCATATTAGCTTATGATGCAATCCACTGCAAAAATAAAAAGATTAAAGTTCCAACTTATGATAAGCAAATAGAATACCTAAGCAAATTTACATTTAGTAGTGACTCTGTAAAACCATATAAGAATATAACTAGATTAGGAAAAGATAAAATAGAAAAATTATATATAGCAAATAAAAGAACGAAAAATTTAGGTTCAATAACAGAAATACATGGTAGAGATATACCTGACCATGATTTATTGACATATAGCTTTCCATGCCAGGATCTATCTACCGGTGGATTAACCAAAGGAATGAAAAAGGGCTCTGGTACTAGATCGGGATTATTATGGGAGATTGAGAGAATATTAAACGAATTAAATGAAGAAAATAGACTTCCTAAATATTTACTTATGGAAAATGTAAAAGCAATTTTAGCCCCATCAAATGAAAATGATTTCAAAATGTGGAAAAAATTTTTAAAAAGTTTAGGATATGAAAGTGAAGAAATGGTACTATCAGGAATATATTTTGGGGTACCGCAAGATAGAGCAAGATGTTTTATGGTTAGCATACTAGGTCAAAAACCAAATATTAAATCAAAGCTTAAGGAAGAAGAATATCCTAAAAATGATATTGAAAAATTTCTTAGAACTGACTATACAAATAAGATATATAAGCAAGAGGCTGACGAAGCACAACTTCCAAGAACTAGTTCTAGGGAAAAAATGTGGGAGATAAATAAAAGAGATGTTAAAAAACTAACATACTTTAACACTATTACATGTAATATGGATAGACAAAATAATGCAGGTATGATAATTTATAACGGACCTAAAGGCGATTCATATAGATTGTTAACAGCTAGAGAAGCCTTTCTTTTAATGGGATTTTCTGAAAATGATTATGAAAATGTTAAAAAATTAGGATTAAGTTATAGAAAAATGATAAAACTTGCTGGCAATTCCATTGTAGTTCCAGTCTTAGCTGCTATTTTCAAAGTAATGCTCGAGGAGGAAGAATCATGCAAAAAATAGTTTTACCACTGGATACAAAGTCATTTTACTACAATATTAAAAATGACAATATTTCTGGACATACTGCAACAGTTTCTACGCCAATAAAACAAGGGAATTCAGTTAATGAAGATATGGTGCAAGTATATAAAATACCAATGCAAATTGATTTTCAAACAAGACCAGAATTAATTAATGAAATGATCAAAAATTCTAGATCAAAAATAAAGGTTACAAACGTTTTTGTCTTTAAAAAAATATATGTCAATGGAAAAGAAATAAATACCGAGAAATCATTTTGCTTTTATATAAAAGAAGAGATTGACCCAAGCAAATATCAATTTGGAAGACTGAAATTACATTATCCTATGTCTTTAAAATACGAAGATACAGACTTAGATATTGATAATAAAAATGTGATTAATAAAATATCAGAATTTTTACACGGATATGCATTCATAGTAAATGCATTTGAATACGATCTTGATAGAGATTATTTAGACTTTAAAATTACTATTGTTGGAGAAAATTCTATTCCATACTCAAAAGTTTTTACTAATAATAAAGGAGTAGGGAATAAATATACTAATATCTTCAATGAATATGCAGACTCTTATGACATGGAGATTATAAGCTTAAAAAAATATTATAGTAAATATGATACGATTGTTGATCAAAATAATTATCGTGAAATGATTTTAAAAAATGACAATTTAGCAAATGATATAATAGAATTTAAGCTAAAGGAGAAAAAATATTCTAATATTAAAAATCTAAGTTCTGACTTTTCATATTCACTATATGACCTCAGTTATGAAAGTGATGGGATTGTAAAATACATAATGAAATTTAATACATGCACTGAAAAAATATATTTTAATATATCATCAAAGAAACTAAAATTTTTAAACGATTTTTCGGAAGATACAAGTATTGTATTAATCACCAATATTTTAGAAAAGCCGAAAATGCATATATTCAATATTGATGATATAAAAAAATTTTCTAAATCAATCAATTCTATGTTGTTAGTAAAGGAGTAAAATATGAGCAAATTGGTACAACAAATTCCGCCAGCAAAAGCGCTTATTAATGGGATAAGAGCAATTGGGTATAGTTTTTCAACCTCAGTGGCAGATATTATCGATAATAGTATAGCTGCAAAAGCCAAAAATATAAATATATTTTCCGATCCATTGGCTGATAATCCATATTTTTGCATACTTGATGATGGTTGTGGTATGAATTATGATGAGTTAAAAAATGCAATGGTATTTGGTTCTGATCGTAGTAAAAAAGAGGATGATATATTAGATTTAGGAAGATTTGGATTAGGATTAAAATCAGCATCTTTATCTCAAAGCAGAGAACTGATAGTTGTAAGTAAAAAGCAAAGCAATATACATTGCATGTCTTATGACTTGGATATTATTGAAAAAAATAATGATTGGAATCTATTAATATATGATGAAAAAGAAATTGAGCAATTACCCAGAATAGATGAATTAAAAAAAATAGATTCTGGAACATTAGTAATATGGAGAAAATTTGATAAAATTGAGTCAACCGCAAAGAATTTCGACGAAACATTTAGAGAAATAGTAGCTGAAGCCAAAAAGCACGTTGAACTTGTTTTTCATAGATTTTATAATGAAATAAAAATATATTTTAATTACGATAGAATAGAAAGAAGAGATCCGTTTTTGACTGAGTCTATTCCTCGAACACAAAAAGGAAGAACAGATAGCATATCTATGGATAACGAGATTATTCTTATAACTCCATATATTTTACCTTATCAAAATTCACTTACCATAAATGAAAAAAAATTATTGGGAAATCCAAAAAGTATTTATGATGATCAAGGATTTTATATATATAGAAATAAAAGATTGATTATGTGGGGATCATGGCTCAGAATGTCCGTTAGAAACGAATTAACAAAATTAGCTAGAATTCAGGTAGATATTCCATCAAAACTTGACTCACAATGGAGTATGGATGTTAAAAAATCTACTGCGAAGATTCCTGATAAGATTAAAGATTTAATTAGAGCATCTGTTGAAGAGTCAATAATAAAAAGTAAAAATGTTAATCAATACAGAGGAGTTAAAGAATTAACTCCAGAAAATAAAATGTGGAATCGTATCATAGAGAGAGATGGATATGTTAGATATGAAATAAATAGAGAAAATCCAGTACTACGTCTTTTGTTTGATACTATAGATGATAAAGAATATGATTTATTGAATACTGTTATTTCGCAAATAGAAGACTATCTTCCAAAATACACAATTCATAATGATGCCTCTGATATAAATATTATCATTGCAAATAATGATAATAATAAAGAAGAAAAATTAATTAACGAAGTAATACAGTTTTCTAAGCTCTTTCCAATAAATGAACGTGAACAAAAAATCAAAGAAATTCTCACTGCAGAAGGTTATAAAAAAATTGTGAGTAAATTAGATGAAATATTAAAGGAGGCAATTAATAATGAATGATGAAGAAACACAATATAAATTGGAAAAAGCATATGAACTTTTAAAAGTATTAATGGAAGGAACAACTAAAACTCATCAAGAAATAGTTACTGGAGCAATTAAGATATTAGAGATCTTAAAAATTAATATAGATAACAATTTAGATTACATTGTGAACAAGTATGAAGAAAACAATAATATTAAAGCGTATGCTCCTGAAGTTCTAGTGAATTCTGATACAACGAGTGATACATGGCTATATGAGAGAAAATCCAATACAAATTTAAATTATTTTAATAGATATAAGAGTTATTTAAGAAAAGAAGATTTTCCAGAAGATGTAATTGATAAGATGGAGAAATCAACCGAGAAAATATTATCATATTGTGCGGATCCATTAAATAAATCATGGTCCATAAACACAAAAAAAAGAGGCTTGGTAATAGGAGATGTTCAATCAGGAAAAACAGCAAATTATTTATCATTAATTAATATGGCAGCAGATTATGGATACCAACTAATAATTTTATTAGCGGGTTTAACGGATTCACTAAGAATTCAGACTCAGAAAAGAGTAGATAGCGGATTCGTAGGAGCGCAAAGTGATACCATAGGTGCAGTTGAAATTTATGTAGGAGTCGGAACATCAGAAGAAAAACACTATGCTATACCAATGACAAATCAAAAATTAGATTTTGTTAAATTTAAAAAAGAAAATGCAAACTTTAAAAGATCCGATTTATCAAAACCTGTTATTATGGTTGTAAAGAAAAATAAATCTATTTTATCCCAGATGGCCGAATGGGTTAAGCCTGGTATGGATGACATCAAGTCTAATAATATTTTAATAGTTGATGATGAAGCTGATAATGCGTCTATAAATACGAAAAGTCAAGATGAAGATCCATCAGTAATAAACCAACTAATCAGAGATATCTTTAATAATTTTCCAATAGCTTCATATGTTGGTTATACAGCAACGCCATTTGCCAATGTTTTTATAAATCCTTATGATGATGAAGCATCAAGAGATTTATTTCCTTCAGATTTTATTGTTCAGCTTAAGGAGCCAGATGGTTATTTTGGAACAAAAAAAGCTTTATTTGATAATCATCATGTACGTATACTAGATGAGCAAGAAGAAAACTTTTTACCAGTAAAACATAATAAAGATGTAGAATTTTATAACGAACTACCAGAAAGTTTAATTGAAGCACTAAATGACTTTATTTTAACAAATGTTATTAGAACATTAAAAGGCCAAGAAAAAAAGCACAGAACTTTCATGATAAATATCTCAAGATTTAATAAAGTTCAAGAACAGATTAAATTAAAAATTGAAGAATATCTCAACAAATTAAAGAATAGTATTGAACAATGTTATAAACTACCGGTTAATGATTTTTGCAAGGACATAAAGCTTAGAAAAATATATAATCAATATAATTATGATGATTTTTATAAAGAAGTCAGAGGTAAATATTCGTGGGATCAAATTCAAGAATATTTAAATAGTGAAACGAAAAAAATTGAAATTTCAGTTATTAACAATAAAAACTCAAAAGAAAGATATAATTATGATGATCATAAAGAAGAAGGTGCAAGATTAATAGCTATAGGTGGCTTTGTGTTATCAAGAGGTCTTACGCTGGAAGGATTAACAATTAGTTATTTCAGCAGAAATGCTAATGCTTATGATACGATGCTTCAAATGTGCAGATGGTTTGGATACAGAAAAGGCTATGAAGAATTATGCAGAATATATATATCTGAAATTAATTTAGAAAACTATAGAGCAATTGATGACGCTATTGATGACTTGAAGAGTCAAATTTCAATTATGTCTTCTAGAGGAAAAACTCCAATGGAGTTTGGATTAATGGTGAAGGAGTCTCCAGATACTCTTGAAACATCAATGCTTATCACAAGCAGAAACAAAATGAGATCTTCAAAAGAAGTTATAAGAAGTCTAAATTATAGTGGTGCTACTGTTGATACTCCAAAAATATTTAAAGATGTAGATAGTAATATAAGAAATAAAAATCTGCTTAATGATCTCGCTTACAATTTGAAAAAAGATGGTATAATGCTTGAAGAAATAGATGGAAGATATATGTTTAAAAATGTTGATAAAAAATATATATCAGATTTCATTGAAAAAATAATAATACCAATAGAAAATAGAAAATTTGATAAAGAAGGGTTAAGCGAATGCATCTTAAATTCAAAAGAATTCAAGAGTTGGGATATAGTTGTAGCTACTGGTTCAAAAACAAATCCGCATAAGTGGTTATTTTGTTCAAAAGAGTTACCATTATCTTTACGTAGCTTTAATTATAGAACAGATGAGAGTTTTATAAGAATATCAGGAGGTAATAACAGATTAGTAGAGCCAGGAATATATAATAGTGGATTATCTCAAGAACAAAAGAACAAAGCGAAAATTATAGCTCATACTGCTCCTAAACCACATAACAACCCGGTCGCTTCTGATTATTTACAAGTTAGAGAAAAACCTTTATTAGTAATTTATCCGTTAGAATTGCAATCAATGCATAAAGAGGATGGTCTTAGTGAAGAAATAGCAAGTAACTTTAATGATGAAACTATAGCACTGGGTTTTGCCATCGGATTTCCTGGAACTAACAACAAAGTAATGGTTAAATATCGAGCTAATGCCAGAAAGTTAAAAGAACTATCTGGTGACATTGAAGATGAGGAGGATGAAGAAGTATATGACGAAGAATAATTTTGAGTTAATGTTTTCTAATTTAGAGAAGGGAATATATAACAATCAAAAAAAAGCAGTTAATGATTCAAAAGTAAAAGTTTATTATGGAATTACGAAGGATGGATTCGCGAGACTATCATTTTTATCAACGCTAAAGCCTCCAAAAATTGATTCAACTAAAATGCTTAGAGTGGTACAAGGTGAAGAGGGTAAAGGAAATTATTGGACTTGTTTTGATTTGTTAAATAGAGAATTTGAAAAAATATTTTTTATGTTTTGTAACGATATAACTAGTTCTATTCAGAATCTAGAAAATGAAGTAAAAGAACTAAATACAATCAAAGAAAGATTTTCTATATGGAAAATAATGTTTAAAAAAGTGAGGAGTTCATTATCTAGTGAGAAAGAACAGGGATTGTTTGGTGAATTATATTTTTTAGATAAATATATGATACCAAAATATGGGGTAGAAAATTCAGTTAATTCATGGACTGGACCTTTAAGTTATAACAAAGATTTTTCTATAGACAATACTTGGTATGAAATTAAGACAACAAGTGTGAATTCTACTTGTGTAAAAATTTCTTCATTGCTTCAATTATCATCTGATATCCCAGGGAATCTTTCTATTATAAAAATAGAAAAAATGTCTGAAGAATATAATAATGGAATCTGTTCAATATCTGATATATTTGATAAAATATTAAAGCAAATAAATGATTGCGAGTTACAAGAAAAATTTGTAAGCAAAGTTCTAGAATATGGCTTTAATCCAGAAACAGATTTCCAAAAAAATAAATATACTGTATCAAATATTACAATATATAAAGTTGATAATGATTTTCCACGCTTAACAGAGAAAGATATAAAGTTTCAAGAAATAGATAACGTTACATATGAAATAATCATTAAAACCATCGAAAAATATAAGGTAGAAGAATTATGATGACAATTGACGAATTTAGAGAAGAATTCATTAATAATATTAATGCAGAAGCACTGGAAGAAAACAAACACCCTGTCGAAGTATTTATTGAACAAATGAAAGATATACTAATTAATGATTACTCATTGATTAGTGACTTAGAAAATTGTTATTTTGAGTTTAATAATGGTACTAAACAAAATATGCATATTGATGCTGCTTATCTAGAAATTGCTACCAATGTAGTAGATTTAGTTATTGCAGATTTTAATCCAGGAGAAATAACTAATATTAATAATGAATTTATTAATAACAAAAGCAATTTAATGTTACATTATTTTGATAATGTTTTAAAAGGATATTTTAATGGTGCAGAATTAAGTAATCCAGCAACACAATTAGCAATTAATATCAAAAAAAATTTATCATCAATTAATAAGCTTCATTTAATAATTATATCAACAAATAAAATGAGTAAGTTTGTTAAAACAACAGAATTACCAGATCATAAGATAGGAAATCTATGCTTAAAAGTAGATCTTGATGTTATAGGAATAGAAAATGTTTATAATACAAAACTACCAACATTCAAAAAAGAGCCTATCGAAATAATTACAAAGGATTTTAATTGTGAAGGAATACAATGTATCAAAGCAGACATTGGCACCGAAGAGTACCAAGCTTATTTAGCTATTGTTCCTGGCAGATTTTTATGTGATATTTATAAAAAATTTGGACCAAGATTACTAGAATCCAATGTACGTTCTTTTTTAAATAATCGTGGTGCAGTTAATAAAGGCATTCGTGGAACAATATTAAATGAAAGAGAAAAATTTTTTACTTATAACAATGGTATTTCTACAGTTGCAAAAAGTATAGAAACAGAATATAAAGCGAATAAAGGATTATATATAACCAAATTTACAGATTTTCAAATTATTAATGGTGGCCAAACAACGGCTTCACTTGCATCAGCTGATATTAAAGATAAAGCACCTTTGGACAATATTTTTGTTCAAATGAAGTTAACAATATTAAATGAAGAGGATGCGGAATTGATTCATAATATTTCAAAATATGCTAATAGTCAAAATAAAGTTACGGCAGCAGATTTAAATTCTAATCATCCATTCTATATAAGAATTGAAGATTTTTCGAGAAAAATATATGCACCAATGATAAATAATCAAACATATCAAACTT
>CAVDFY010000002.1:0-3401 GCA_963607925.1 bacterium | reverse complement strand
TTGATGTTTCGTGGGGAGCAGAGGTCAATTTAACTAAATTTCAAGTAGAATTAGAAAAACAATGGGATAAGGATAAAAACATATTTAACGAAATGTTCTATAAGGAACTTATTGCTAAAGCGATACTTTTCAAAACAATTGAGAAAGAAATATCACATCAAGAATGGTATATTCAAAATAAAGCTTATAGAGCTCAACTTGTTCCATATACATTTGCAAAACTTGTATATGAAGCACAAAAAAATAATAATTGTGAATTAAATTATAAAACAATATGGGATAAACAATCAGTTCCTGAATATTTAATACAAGAAGTAGATAAAATATCTAAATTGGCTTTTGATGTTTTTTATGATGAAAATAGACAATATTCAAATATAGGCGAATATTGTAAACGTAAAGATTGTTGGGAGGCACTAAAAGATAAACCTTATACTTTGTCAAACGATACTATTGAATCACTGGTAACAAAAGAAGAAAAAAAGCAAGAAAATATCATTGCAAAAAAGGAACAAAAGCTAAGTTCATCTATAATGATCGAAATACAAATTTTCAATTTAAAAACCAGTTATTGGAGGAATTTACTTGAAAAAGGGATTGAACAAAAAATCCTAAATGATAAAGATATAGATTTATTAAATTGTGCAATTAAATATTGTGATGGCTTGATGTCAATATCATCAGCACAAGGTGAGTATATTTGGAAAGTGAGAGAAAAGCTTTCAGAAAATGGTGTAATAATTTAAAAGAGCTAAATTAAAGTTGATTATTCTTGCAATTGCAATATTTACATGTATTGGATGTACTTCAACATCAAAAGGTGGAAGAACATATCAAGAATGTTATTATGGTGATGATGGTGAAGAAGTATGTGTTAACAAATATGTTCCAGAAGAGCCAGATATTGAACCAAGATATGGGTGGTAGAAATGTATAATATAGATAGATTTGTTGATATGCATAAACTTAATTATGAAGTTGCACTACAAGAAATAAAAAATGGATATAAGAGAAGTCACTGGATGTGGTATATATTTCCTCAATTAAAAGATTTAGGAAGAAGTTCAACCGCAGAATTTTATGGAATAGAAAATATTGATGAAGTAAAAGAATATATGGAAAATGATTATTTAAAAAATAATATGTTAGAAATATGCAATGAGTTATTAAATCAAGATGGAGATATTAAATATATAATGGGTTACCCTGACTATTTAAAATTAAATTCTTGTATGACATTATTTGAATATGTATTTCCAAAAGAAAAAGTATTTACAAAAGTAATTGATAAGTTTTATAAAGGCAAAAGAGATAATATAACTTTGAATATATTAAAAAGAGCGTCAGATAAAAGTTAGATTAAATATTTCGAAGAAATATATGATTTTATGCTAAAATATATACAAGAGGTAAACATATGAAAGAGTTACAAGAGAAGATTGAGAAATTTAATAAGGAAAGAGATTGGGACCAATTCCATTCTCCAGAAAATTTGGCAAAAAGTATATGTATAGAAGCAGGAGAATTATTAGAATGTTTTCAGTGGAACACTGAATATAATTTAGATGAAGTAAAAGAAGAATTAGCTGATGTATTAAATTATTGCATTCAAATGGCGAATAAATTAGGTGTAGACCCAAAACAAATAGTGTTAGATAAAATGGAAAAGACAGCAAAAAAATATCCAATTAAAAAATCAAAAGGTGTTAGCACTAAATATACCAAACTATAGGAGGAAGTAATGACTGAAATAAGTACATTAAAGTTTAATGAAGGTACATCAACTATTTTAAAAACAAAGAAATATGGAACAAATTGGCCTGTTGTTTACATTATTAATAATAATGAAGAAGCATATATTGGTGAAACAACAGATGCTAGTATAAGATCAAACCAACATTTAGCAAATGAAGTTAGGAGAAAATTAAATAAAATAAACATAATAGGTGATGAAACATTTAATAAGTCGTCAATACTAGATCTAGAGTCTTTTTTGATAAAATATATGTCAGCAGACAAAAGATTTAAGCTACAAAATGGAAATGGTGGATTACAAGATCATAATTATTACCAAAGAGAAATGTATGAAACCAAATTTAGAGAAATATGGTTACAACTTAAATCAAAAGGGTTAGTTCAACATGATTTAAAGCAAATAGCTAATTCAGACTTATTTAAGTATTCACCATATAAAGCATTGACAACTGATCAATATATAATAGTTAATAATATACTTTCAGATTTAGCAGATCTAGTTAATAAAAAAGAACCTGCCACATTTGTTGTAGAAGGTGGTGCCGGAACAGGTAAAACAATTTTGGGAATATATATTTTGAAGATGCTAGCTCAAGCAAAAGATGCATCACAAATAGAAATAGAAGAAGATCAAGTAGAGCAAAACTTATCTGAAATATTAAAAATAAATGATGCAGTAGATGATTTAAAAATTGGATTAGTTATACCTATGGAGAACCTAAGAACTACTTTAAAGAAAGTGTTTAAAAGTATTAAAGGATTAAATTCTAATATGGTATTAAGTCCGAATGATGTTGGTAAAAGTAGTGAAAAATATGATTTATTAATAGTAGATGAAGCTCATAGATTAAGAAGGAGAAAAAATCTTACTCAATATGGAACCTTTGATAAAAATAATAGAAATCTAAATTTAGGAAAAGAAGGTACAGAATTAGATTGGATTTTATTAAAAAGTAAATATCAATTATTTTTCTATGATGAAGATCAGTCAATCAAACCAACTGATGTCAGAAAAGAAGATTTTGATAAATTAATGTTAAGAAAAAATTACCATTCTTATCGTCTCACAGCTCAACTAAGATGCTTAGCTGGTGGAAATGAATACATAGACTATATAAAAGCAATCTTCAGCAATAATCCTCCAGAAAGAAAAATAAAATTTAAAAAATATGATTTAAGAATGTTTGATAATGCTAGTGAAATGGTTGAGACAATAAAAGAAAAAGATAAAGAGTATGGTTTATGTAGAAATGTTGCAGGATATGCTTGGCCATGGAATTCTAAAGGTAAAAAGAAACCATTATATTCAGGAAAAAATGTTCCAGAAGAAGGAGTTTATGATTTAAATATAGATGGTCATAAGTATATATGGAATTCACAAGCATACGATTGGATTAACTCAAGAAATTCTGTAAACGAAATAGGAAGTATACATACAACTCAAGGATTTGATTTAAATTATACAGGCTTAATTATAGGAAATGAATTAAAATATGATTGTGAAAATAATCAATTTATAGTTGATAGAAAGAATTATTATGATTCTAAAGGAAAAGATGCTACAACTGATGAGGAATTATTAAAATATATTTTGAATATATATTGTACAATGATGACAAGAGGAATGCTAGGAACTTATATTTATG
>CAVDFY010000001.1:9162-9913 GCA_963607925.1 bacterium | reverse complement strand
GGTCAATTCCTTGAACCTTATAAACTTAACATTTATTTTGTTTTCATATATTCGTTACCAGCTAAACCAAGTAATATCATAAATATTAATGTCCCAACTAAATCTATTCCACCAGTTTTTGGATTAACTAATAATGATAACTTTTACATTAACATCGCTTGCTGGCATTGTAAATTTGCCATCCTTAACTTCTATAGTGTTTCCATTACTATCAATTTGTTCAATAATAACAATAGCTAAAACACTACCATCACGTGTTAATTTAACATATGGAACAAAAAGCACATTTTCAGGACTTTTTTCCACATTATACTATACCATTATTATTAACTCCAAAATATAAAATTATCTGCATTTTCACTAAAATAAGTAGATTTAGAATTACTGTTTTCACTGGTAAATAATGATATTGGAGTAACATCAGAAGTAAATCTTAACTCTCTTTTAGTAACTAACCCTCCTACATAATAATAATTCTTTTTCAAAGTAAAAAAACTCCATAATGGAGTTTATTTCTTTTTACCTTTTTCTTTTGATTTAGACCAATCAAATACTATATTAGTTTTAAGAACAAAATATAGAACTATAAACATAAGTATTACATAGCAGAATGCCACTACTTTTTTATCGCCTAAAACATAGAAAATTGTAGTTGCAGAGAACATTATATTAATAGCATATATAACTAGTAATGAACTCTTTTTAGAAAAATGTTTTAATAATTGATGATGTAAATGTTCTTTATCAGCAT
>CAVDFY010000001.1:3437-9130 GCA_963607925.1 bacterium | reverse complement strand
CTTCCAGCATCTCCTTGATATATTCTAGCTGGTGGAAAATTATGTACTAAATATCCAAGTGTTGAACCTAACATAATTAATGAAAGTATTATATCTAAACCACCAAATTTATTTAATATAAATCCAATAATAGCAATTGTTAAAAAGTATATTGATGAAATACCAGCACATAATCCATCTAATCCATCTATTAAATTAATAGCATTTATAGTAGCAACTATTATAAGCATAGAAATTAATTCTGGTAAAAAAGGTACTGAACTAAACTTAATAGTTATACCAAATATAGTAACCTTAGTAAGTTCAAGTCCTCCATAAAATACAACTATAGCAGCAACTGTTAATTGAACCAATACTTTATATTTATTAGGCATTGGTGTTTCACTCTTAGTCATATCATCAAAAAGTCCTAAAAGCATAATTAAAAATGAACCAATAAGAACTGCTATCATCAAATTATTCTTAGGTGCAAATAACATATATCCAAGCAAGAATGCAAAGAATATTCCAAGTCCTCCTAATAAAGGTACTGGATGCTCTTGAATCTTTCTAGGATCATTAGGTATATCTAAAATTTTTAAAAATATAGCTACTTTCTTCATCATTTGAACAAATATTAAAGAAGCTAAAAAGCATACTGAAACTATTATAAATATATTATGCCCATTAACATTAAAATCCATAAATTTCAACTCCCTAATAGTTATTATAAACTAATAATCATATTTTTTTCAATAAAATTAGTAAAATACAAAAAAGAATTGTATATAAATATCATAAATGATAAAATTTAATCATAAGGAGAATAAAAATGGAAGAAAAGAAAAAACTATACTTTCAAACTATACTACTTGTTATTTTCGCAGCAATAATTCTACTCGGAGGCATATATATTTATAGAATAAATAATAAACAAAATGAAGCTATAAAACCTAATGAAACTAATGAAATACAAACTTTATTTGAAAGTTTTTTAAAGATTGACACTTCTGCCTACAAAGGAACAGTATTAGAATTACTTAACATTGGATATGATAAGAATAAAGATACAGACTATGAAGACAATATTATAACTAATGTTAAATATGATGACTATAAAAATGCTATGTTAAACTATGTAACAGAAGAATTCTTTGAAAGAGAATATACAAATAATATTGGTTTTACTAAAAGCGAAGATGGATACGTTATAAAACCCAATAATAGAGACTACGAAATAACTTATAAAGTTACAGGAATAATCGAAAAAGAAGAAAATTCTTATATTGCATCAATAATGGAAACTAATGAAAATGACGTTACATATAAAGGCACAAGAGAATTTACCGTTAAAGAACAAAATGGAAAATCAGTTATTGATACTTTCTCAGGTAGCAAAACAAATTCATATGATAATATTGATACTAAAGATCCATCTATAGAAGATGTAACAAAAATATTTAAAAGATTTTTAGATATGGACTCCGTAGCTCATGTTGATGGAATCTTAGGATTTTTAAACATAGGATATGATGAATCTAAAGATAGCTTTGACGAAACAACAGAAATGGTTACAACTAACGTTAAATATGATGACTATAAAAGTGCTATGCTAGACTATGTATCAGAAAGTTTCTTTGAAAAAGAATACACTAAAAATATTGGAATTTCTAAAAACAAAAATGGAATGCTAATTAAAAGTCAAGGTGGTGGTGATTACCCTGACATAGAAATATTAAAAGTTACTAAAACTAATGATTTATCATACGAAGCAGATATTAAAACAAGCTATAGTTATAATGATGAAACAAGTAATGAAACATACAAATTTACACTAAAAGAATACAATGGAAAACTAGTTATAGATACTTTTTCAGAAAGACAATAAATATTAAAACTAAATAAATCAAAATTATTTAGTTTTTTTATTACCTATTTATGTAAAATTCCCTGTTTTTAATGAAAAATATGTCGTAATTTGTTATAATTATTATGATAATTAAGAATGTAAAGGAGTACACATGAAAAAAAGATATTATATAACTATTATTTTTTTGCTAACATTTCTTTGTGTACCATTGAATATAAATGCGTCGTTTGATGCTGAAATAAATGGAAACACAGTAAGAATTAGAACAGGACCTGGTACTAATAATTCAGCAATAGTTACAGTAAACGCAGGAACTTCAATTTCAGTAGTTGATAAAACATTATATGATGGTACTGGCTGTAGTGAAAAATGGTTAAAAGTTATTCATAATGAAAAAACAGGATATGTATGTAGTAAATATGTAACTTTCTTAAATACTACATATACTGGAATAAACGTTATAGATTGGACAGCAAGAGTTACTGGAAATAATGTATCAGTAAGAAAAACTGCTTCTTCAAGTGGAACAGTTATAGAAACTCTAACACTTGGAGCTAATGTAACAATATTAGGTTCTAGTGGAAACTTCTATAAAATCAAATATTATGGTGAAAAAGAAGGATACATGAGTAAAGATTATATTGTTAAGAAAAGCGATATAACTGCTACTGATGAAGAATATGCAAAAGAATTAAAAGCTAAAGGCTTTCCAGATAGTTATATTCCATATTTAACATACTTACATAAAAAATATCCAAATTGGGTATTCAACGCAGATAAAAACAATAGAAGCTTTGTTACTTCAGTAGATAAAGAAGCTGGAAAATGTTATATGCAAACAAAGAATGATAACTATAGAACTTCTTCTACCCCAGCTGAAGGAACTTCGTGGTTTAGAGTTAATAAAGGAGTAATAGCTTTCTATATGGACCCACGAAACTGGCTTACAGAAAATAGAATATTTATGTTTGAAAAATTAGATTATGATAGCAATTTAGATAAAGAATACCCTACTCTTATTAAAGCAATATTTGGAAGTGGCAAACTTGGAGATGATAAATATACAATTCCAATGTATAATGCAGCTAAATCATTAGGAATAAGCCCAATACATGTAGCAAGCAGAATTAGATTAGAAGTTGGAGCTAATGGAAGCGCATCAACTGATGGTGGAAAATTTACATGGAAAGGTCAGACATATAGTGGATATTATAACTTCTTCAATATAGGAGCTTACGAAACAACTATAGATGGAGTTAAATATTCAGCAGTAACAAGAGGTCTTGCCTATGCTGCTAAACTTATTGATAGAAATGGAGAAAAATGGAATAATATTGAAACTGCTATAAAAGAAGGAAGTAGTACACTTGCTAAAAACTATGTCACTAGAGGACAACAAACAATATTCTATCAAAAGTTCAATATTGGCCCTAAAGCAGAAAGTCCTTATGCAAATCAATACATGACAAATATACAAGCCCCAGCAACAGAAGGAGCTTCATCATATAACTCATATAAAAAAGAAAACTTATTAAATTCAAAATTCACATTTGATATACCAGTATATAAAGATGGTACACTTCCAGAATATACTTCTCTACCAAAAAGTGGAGACACAAACAATAATTTAGCATCATTAAGCGTGGGTGGTTATACACTAACACCAGCATTCGATGAAGATATACTTACATATGATGTTTATGTTCCAAAAGAACTAACAACAACAACAGTAGAAGCTAAAACTCAAAGTGCATATGCAACTATATCAGGAACTGGAGAAACAAAACTAGAAGATGATGCAAACGATGTAACAATAACAGTAACTAGCGAAGCTGGTGAAGAAAAGAAATATGTAGTAACAATTAACAAAGTTGATGACCCTACTACAGTAAATATGGTACTTGAAAAAAGTAACCTAAATATAAAAGATAGTTATATTTATAACATTAAAAATAACACAAAAGCAAGTGTTATAAAATCAGCATTAATTACTTCAGGTGCTAGAAATGTAACCATCAAAGATTCTAAAGGAAATGAAATAAAAGATACTGATATTGTTGGAACTAATTACAAAGTTACAATATCTACTCTACTTGAGTCAAAAACATTTACACTTGTAGTAAAAGGAGATACATCAGGTGATGGAAAAATAACAATTCTTGATTTATTACAAATAAGATTAGATATAACGAAAGAAGTAAAACTACAAGGCGCGAGTCTTATCGCAGGAGATACATCAGGTGATGGAAAAGTAACTATTCTTGATTTATTACAAATTAGATTAGATATAACTGGTGAGAAAAAATTATAGGAGGAAAAATGAATAAAATATTTAAAACACTAACTGTATTAATAGTATCCCTACTCTTTACTATATCAGTAGATGCAGCAACAGCAAACATAAGTGTATCAACAAGTAAAAATCAGGTAGTAGTCGGAAATACATTTACAGTTACAACTAAAATATCAGGTTCAAACTTAGGAGTTTGGGAATGGACTCTTAACTATGATACAAAGAAATTCAAATTAGTTAGTGGCGGAAATATAATGCACGTAAGTGATTTCTCAGATAATGTAAAAACTAAAACATGGACACTTAAAGCAATAGCCAAAGGAAGTGGAAATATTTCCGTTAAATCATATGCTGCTTACACAAAAAGCCAAGCAACTATGAAAGTAACTACTAACTCTAAAACAGTTAAAGTAATAACACAAGCAGAATTAGAAGCAAGCTATTCAAAAGATAATAATCTTAAAAGTTTAAGTATAGATGGTTTAAAACTAGAGCCAGCATTCAATAAAGACACAACTGATTATAAAGTTACTGCTGAAAGCAATACAACTGAAATTAAAATAAATGCTGCCCTATCTGATTCAAAAGCAAGTCTTTCAGGAACTGGAACATTCAAAGTATCTGAAGGAGAAAATAAATTTACTATAACAGTTGAAGCAGAAAACGGATCAATAAAAAAATACAACATATTAGTTAACGTAACAGATCCAAATCCTATAACAGCAAAAATAAATGATACAGACTATACAGTTGTTAAAAGAGAAAGTAATCTTACTAAACCAGAAGATTATGAAAAGAAAGAAATAACAATAAATGACCAAAAAGTTCCAGCTTTCTATAATGAAGTAAATAATTTCACTTTAGTTGGACTTAAAAATGCAGAAGGAGATATTTCATTATTCTTATATGATAGCGAAACTAATACATTCAATGAATATAAAGAAATTAAACTTGATCAATTAAAACTTTATCCATTATCAATAGATAGAGAGATTGATAATTATAAGTTATCTAAAATAACTATAAATGATATTGAATTTGATGCCCTAGTACTAGATAATAGTGATTATGCTATTATACATGCACAAAACATGAATAATGGTACAAGTGACTATTACACATATGATAAAAAAACAAATACAGTTATAACTTATACAGATGAAACGTTAAAACCATTACAGGAAAAAATAAATAAATATGAAAAAATGATACTTCTTCTTACAGGAGAAACAGTACTAGTATTCTTCATCCTAATATGCATACTTATATCTAAAATAAGACATACTAAAAAAAGAAAAAGATTACGTAAAATGATGATGGAACAAAAAGAACTTGAAGAAAGACAAAAAGAAATAAAAGAAAAAGAAGAAGCTGAAAAGAAAGAACAAAAACAAGAAAAAGAACCGGATGAAAATAAAAAAATAGAAACAAAAAATGAAGAAGTAAAAGAAGAATCAAGCGAAGAAGTAAAAGAAGAAAACAAAGAAGAAAACAAACCAAAAAGAAAGAAAAAAGATAAAAAGAAAAAATAATTAGAAAGAAGTGTTAAAC
>CAVDFY010000001.1:0-3427 GCA_963607925.1 bacterium | reverse complement strand
AGAAAAAAATATTAAAAACATTCGCAACGTTATTGCTTTTATTAATAGAATTAATTAGTCTTTGTTTCTTTACCTACTCTTTAATACTTTATGAAGGAGTAGAAACATTCTATAGAATATATGGTGTAATCATACTTGTATATTTCTTCTTATTCTTAAGTTACTTACTACTAAGAAGTATAAAGAAAAAAACTATGAAATCATTCGTAATACCAGCAGTATTAACAATCTTAATAATTGGAGTTGAATTTGCTGGATATTACTATTTAACTAAAATATATAAATCAATCGATGCATATAGTGATACTAAAAATACTTATTATAGTTCTTTAGTAACCTATGATAAATCATTAAATACTCAAAAAGATTTAAGAAAGAAAACAATCGGTATAGTAAGTGATACTAAAGATATTGAAGGAAATATACTTCCTAAAGAATTAATTAAAAAATATAGTTTAAATTCATCAAATACAATAAAAGAATATGATTCAACTATTGAACTATTACATGCCCTATCTAATAAAGAAATAGATGCTGCATTCTTCAGTCGTAACTATGTGGATATGTTCTACAGTTTAGAAGGATATGAAAATATTGAAAGTGATACTAAAGTATTACTAGAAGGTTCTAAAGTATACGAATCAAATGAAGAAAATATTAAAAGTGAAACTGCTTCATTAGATAAGCCATTCACAATGTTATTTATAGGTGTTGACTCATCTAAAGATGGAGTTACTTCAGGATATAACGGAGACGTACTTCTACTTGCTACATTTAACCCATCTACTTTAAGAGCAACAATAACTTCAGTACCAAGAGATACTTATATTAAAACAGCTTGCTCTAATGGAAGTTATAGAAGAATAAATACTACTACTTGGGGAAGTTCTTCAACTTGCGCTGTTAAAACAATAGAAAATCTATTTGATGTAGATATTGACTACTACGCTAAAATCAATTTCAAAGGAGTTGTATCTTTAGTAGATGCAGTCGGAGGAATAGATGTTGATGTACCATACTCATTCTGTGAACAAAATAGTTCAAGAAAATGGGGAAATAATACAGTATATGTAAAACAAGGTAAACAACACTTAAATGGTGAACAAGCCCTAGCCCTTGCTAGAAATAGACATGGATGGCCAAAACATTGTAGTGATGAATGGAATCAAGGAACAAGAAATGATTTCGTTAGAGGTAAAAACCAAATGAAAATCATAATGGGAGTTGCAAGCGCTGCTACTAAACTAACAGATCCAAATCAAGCAATTTCAATACTTGAAAAAATCAAACCAAACTTCCAAACAAATATAACTACTAAAGATGTATTATCACTTTATAGCCTAGCTAAATCAATCGTAATAAATGATAGTGCAAACCTAGTTAATCTTCAAAGAATGCAACTTAAAACATATTCTGTTTGGGGAAAAGTATATGAGCCATCTTCTAAAAGTTATCCAGCAGTACAAGTTCCATACCAAGGAAGTATAGATGATATCAAAAAAGAAATAAAGGCTAACTTAGGTAAAACTAAAACAGAACTTATTAAAACTGCTTCATTTGACTTAAATAACCTTTATGAAGACACTTTAATTGGACAAGGTAAATATACTATTCCAACAGTAAATACACTTAAAAATCTATCTAGTTACTCTGTAGCAAATATAAAATCATATGCAAGTAAAAATAAACTTAAAGTAAAATTTGTAGACTATAGTACAAATAAAGAAGTATCACTAGATAGCTGGGGAGATTATAAATTCTATAGTCAAAAAGAACATGTTGATACTATGATAGATCAATTAAGTACTTTAACAATTTATGTTAAAAAACAAGTAGTAACTCCTGTTACACCAACTGAGCCAACAACACCAAGTGATGAAACTACTGAACCACAAGCATAGAAAAAGAGTTAAGAAAAATTCTTAACCCTTTTTTATTTTATAAATGTAAATTATTTTTAATTAATTGATTCAATTCAACAGCATATTCCATAGGAAGTTCACTTCTAAATCTATCTAAGAATCCAAGAACTATTAACTCAGTTGCTTTTTCTTCACTAAGTCCCCTACTCATTAAATAAAAAAGTACTTCATCACTTATCTTAGAAACAGTTGCTTCATGTTCAATATTTGATGTTATATTGTTGCATGTATTAACTGGTATAGTATCACTCTTTGAAATACCATCTAGTATTAATGTGTCACACTTAACCATTGCCTCACTATTTTCAGCAGTTTTCTTTATATCAACTTTACCTCTATATGTAGAGTTTCCACCATTACTAGCTATACTTTTAGATACTATATTACTCTTAGTATTTTTACCTATATGAATCATACGAGCACCAGTATCTTGTATTTGTCCTTCTTTAGCAACTCCAATAGTAATACATGTACCACTTGAATTATCTCCCTTTAAAACGCAACATGGATACTTCATAGTAATCTTAGAACCAATATTACCATCAATCCATTCCATTAGACCGCCTTCATCAACTAATGCTCTTTTAGTAACTAAATTATATACATTAGTGGCCCAGTTTTGAATAGTTGAATATCTACATTTACTATTCTTTCCAACATATATTTCTACAACAGCTGCATGAAGTGAAGACTCACTATAAGTAGGCGCAGTACATCCTTCAACATAATGAAGACTTGAGTTATCATCTACTATTATTAAAGTTCTTTCAAATTGACCCATATTTTTACTATTAATTCTAAAATAACTTTGAAGAGGTCTATCTAAATGAGTATTCTTTGGTATATAAATAAAACTACCACCACTAAATACAGCACTATTTAAAGCAGCAAATTTGTTTTCATTCATATTAACAATCTTGCCAAAATATTTTTCTACTATATCCTTATGTTCCCTCATCGCAGTCTCAATAGAAGTAAATATTACATTCTTATTTTCAAGTTCTTCTAACATATTATGATAGATTACTTCACTTTCATATTGTACTCCCATACCACCTAAATGTTTCTCACTCTCAAGTACACCTAATCCATCAAGTTCATCAACAACAGGTTTAAGAACATTATTCCAGTCACTCTCTATCTTCTTATCTGCATCATTACTTTTATAATAAACGATTTTATCATAATCTAATTTAACATCAGGACCAAAAGAAGGATTACCTTGTTTCATAAAACTTTCATACCCTTTAAGTCTAAAATCTTTTATCCAATCCTCTTCTTTTTTTATATTAGAAATCTTAAGTACATTTTCTTTTGTTAAACCTACTATTTCCATACATTCTCTTCTTTCTATTTATCTTCGTATATTTTAATTATATTAATAATTGCTTTACTTGGAAGTAATGCACAATTCTTACGATTTGGTTGTAAGTATATTTCATCATATACATTTAATTCTCCAAGTAAATCCTTATCATATTCTTTTTCATTAATCATATTTTGAT